>DVNF01000135.1 GCA_018714575.1 Candidatus Stercoripulliclostridium merdigallinarum | reverse complement strand
GAGTACGGACTGTATACATATGATGAATTCGTCGAAGAAGTATTCGAACTCCCCTTGGTAATGTTCGAAGCGTTCAACGGGCAATACATGAAAGTCGCAATCGGTAAAGGCTTAATTACCGTTGAAAGGCTGACTGAATTGTTTGCCCGCTACGGAGAACTTTTTTAAGTAAATCCCGTGCGCTATACGCTAATTTATATCTTGTAACCGATAAAAAGCGCCCCGAAAAGAGCGCTTTTTTAAATAGTTTATTTTAAAACATTATAAGTTATTATAAATTATTATAGACTATTTGGCTTTTACGATATAGACTTTGGCGGCGTGTTTTCTGACGGTGCAGGCGATACCGTCGGAAGACGCAAATTCCGTTCCGTCGGTGACGTCGGTCACGGCATATTCTGACGCTTTAGGCAGTTGTACGTATTCGTCGTTTACCAATGCGGAAAAATCGATCGAAAGCCGTTTTTTACCGCCGGCTTTATTGAAGAAGCATACAGCAACGGTACCGTCAGAAAGCGGCCTTGCCAAAACGTCGGCGGAGCCTTTTTTGACGCGCTTCGCGGCTTTTCCCAGGGGATCCTGGTCTATCGCTATTAATTTTTTATCGGTTATGATCTTCAGCACGTTGTCGGGCATCGTCCTCAGGTCGTTTCCCAAAATCAGCGGCGCCGCCATCATGCACCACGTTGCGAAGTGTGCGTAGTTTTCGTCGTAGGTCAGTTTGCCGTTGCCGACTTCCAACATGTCGGGATCGTTGTAGTGACCGACGGAAGAATATTTGTAACGAATGACGTTCCTGGAATATATAAACATCATCCATTTCCATATCGGACGGATGTCCGGCGTCGTGCGCCAAAGGTTACCCGCCGTGGCGCCCCATTTATACGGTGAGTTGACTCCCCATTCGCACAGCGAAAACGTGATATATTTGGGCTCCGTATTATTGGCTTTAGCGACTTTTTCGGCGGCTTTTATCAGGCATTGACCCATTTTACGGTATTGAAGCATTGCCGAATCGGCTCTGACCTTTATCGGATTGAATATCTTTACGGAGTTTTTGCCTGCCGATAGAGTGACTACCATTTGGAATCTTGCCGTGTCGTTCCATTTTTTCTGCGACGGCGTTTCTATCCAATATTCGTCGGCGCCGTTTATTATCGCCATGGCGCATTTAGAATATCTGCCTTTTTTGAATACGTTCAACGTCAGAACGTATTCGCCGCCCTCGGGAACTTCGACGTCGAAAGTTGCGGCACCCGAATTTCTGTCCAGACCGCCTATATATTGATCGAAAGGCTTTCCCGAAACGGGCATGAACCGCGCCAAACCTTCCAATTTCGCCGCCGAGGCAGGATAGAAGGCTTCCTCGAAACTTCCCTTTTTAGCTACGGAAATACCGTACAGCAGGGGGGCGTACTGCGATAATTTTATGTTGTGACAAAAATCGTATTTGAAATATTCGATACCCCATTCGGCAAAGGTGTCCGCGTCGGTTTGCTCGTGATACAGGCTTGCCGGCAGATCTTCGCAGGTTTCGGTGCCGTTCGAAGAATAAATCCCCACCTTTAATCCCAATGCGTTTATCTTTTTCACCAAAGCCGGTATGCCGCCGGCAAAAGTCGCCAGATCGCCTTGTAATTTGCCGTATTCGTCCCTTAGGGAGCTGTGCCAGTTGTCGTCCAGATTTATATATGTATAACCTGCTTCCGCCAACCCTTTTTCTTTCATCGCGACAGCTTGTTCGTAGATAAGTTTTTCGTTTATCTTGTTTTTAAAAGTGTTCCAGCTGGACCAACCCATAGGCGGCGCGGTTATCGTCGCCGGATAGGGCTTTGCCGTATACAGATCGGTCACAGATTGCGTTTTAGTAAACAGCTGTTTCAAAAAACAGACAGGGCACATGCCGTTCGGTTTCATAGATCCTCCGAAAAAAAGTTATGGATTTCTCCATTTGATTATAACAAAAGATATCCGGGGTGTAAAGATAAAATTCGTTTATAAAGGAAGACGAGCCCGGGAGGGAACCTCCGAGAGGAGCAAAGACAACGGAAAAAAGCCTTTGTCGGCATGCCGCAATTGCCGCGGCAGCCCCGAAGCGCCTTCCTGCGGGGCGATTTCCCTCTTTACTAAATTTTAATATTAATATATAATATTTTATATCCGCAGATTTTTTAAGACAACGATGGAGGCAGCGATGCAACTCATTCAAAAAACAAAAACGGCGGCGGGAAACCTTTTTGACAAAGTCAAAAAATTGCTGATAAACCTCTATGACGAGGTGACGCTGCATTGGTCGAAGCCCGCCAAGGGCAACTCCGTTTCCTACCGCGAATTTCTTAATTATTCGCTGGGCGGCATGGGACAGCGCATGGTCACGTACCTATTGGGATACATGGCGTTAAGCGCCACCAATACCCTTCTCGGCTCCTCGATAGGTATCCGTCCGATGCACCTGCAATACATGTCCATAGTTGCGACGGTTTTGGGCATCTTTTTTGCGGTGCTCCGCGGAAAGTGGGTCGACAACACCAGAACGCGCTGGGGAAGGTTCCGCCCGTATATAGCTTTGACGGGCTTCCCGCTGGTGGGACTGACGCTGGTATTCCTGTTCCTTCCCTTCGACCAAATGACCTATACCGTAAAATTCATTTGGGTATTCGCTTTTGCCGTCGCAATAAACGTCTTCCAACCCCTCTTTACCGAAACTTATACGGCTTTGGCGTCGGTAATGACGGCGAACAGCAACGAGCGCGCACGTCTTTTGACGGTCAGCATGCTGATAGCTTCTTTTGCTCCGACCGTCTATAACTTCGTCATTCCGTTGATAATGGACGCGGTGAAGCTGAGTTTCACCGATCTCGACACCTATCGCTACATAATAGCCGCAGTCGCCGTCCTCGGCGTCGGAATGAATATGTTCACCGCCTTGGGCTGCAAAGAACGCGTCATCGCAAGTAAGTCCTACGCCCCCAAAGTCTCCGTC
>DVNF01000014.1 GCA_018714575.1 Candidatus Stercoripulliclostridium merdigallinarum | reverse complement strand
TTTTTTTTATTATACCACCCGTCAGCAAACTTATCAAGCAAAATTCCCTATTTTACACCCTCTGCGATTTGGAAAATATTTCTTAATACGCCCATTGATACAACCTTATATTATTATACAAAATTTATTTTTTTCGGCCGTCAGGCCGATACCGTTTCTTATGCGTAAATAAAACAGCCGAAAACGGGTATCTTACAAGTTTTCGACTGTTTACTTTACAAATATTAGTATAATAGATTGTTATAACGGTTTATCTTTATCTGAAACCACCACCGCCGCGGAAACCGCCGCCTCCGCCACCACGGAAGCCGCCGCCTCCTCTGCCGATACCCCCTATTCTGATGCCGCCGGAACGGGCGGTCTGCGGTCTTAGCGCCGCTACAGTCGAATGCATGGCGGAAATGCTCGTTTCAATTTGACGGGATAAGTCAAAACCGCCTCCTCGCAAAGATGAAACCACCATATAACTGTATAAATAGCTTCTGCCGAACGACGTTCCGACGTATTCTTCGGGGTGCGATATCTCAGGATATACCGCTTTCAATTCCTTTATGACTTCTTCGGAAATTCCCATCATCGTAGCGTAGACCATATATTCTTCCCACAACCTCAATAGAGGAATTTCGTACTCTTTCAGGTTGGAAAATTCCAGCATGTAATTCTTTAAGCCCTGCGCTTCGGCATACTTCGCCGTACCCTTTTTGTTTAATTTCGGCGAAGAAGGCGTTAAAAACAGCATTGTGCCACCGAAAATAGCCAATCCGATTATCATCATTATAGCTTGCGGGAAAAGCAAGAACGTCAATATGGCGCCGCCTATACTGAAAAAGCCTATGATGGATCCGTAATTTTTGGGATTTGCTCCGAAATATCCGCCCGTCCTGTACTCTTTAGAAGCCGCAGCCGCAAATGCTTTGATATCGGCGGCAACGATTCCGCCGTTTCGATTCGCGTAATCGCTGAATTCATCCATGGTAAAAGCTTTGCCCAGAGCAGTCTGCGCCTTGATCAACATGTCGTAAACGGCTCGTTCGTGCGCTTTCAGATCCTGTAATTCGGCTTCCGGAATATCTTTTATTTGTAACGAACAATCGGCTTTTTCGTCTTTAGCGGCAATAAATTCGATAATGCCGCGGCGCGCCAACTCCATAATCGTAGCCGAAATCATTTTGCCTCGATTTTTCGGATTGTCGCCGCCTTTCGAATAGTGATAGAAAAAATATCCCATTTCCGCAGCAGATGTGTTAGCGGGGATTTCACGAACATAAGGCGGATAATCGTCCTTTTTATACCTCTTGAAAAAGACTTGGAAGTATATAATTGCCGCAACGCCTGCCAATGCGAACAATATACCGAATACCAATAAAGTTATATAAATGGCGTTTTGCCGCTTTACCTCGGCAACGTATTGTTCATACTCGGCGGATTCAGTTGCGACGATTTGAGCAAAACTCGGACCGGATACTTCCTTAATGTCGGAAAAGTATTCCTTCGGTATCAATATCCTGGTTTCAACCAATAAACCGTTCTCGGCGCCCGGGTTAGGCTGGATACCTTTGACCTCGAAATGAATTCTGCCGTTATCGTCGACATAGGAATCGGAATTTTCGGCATTATCGATATGCAACCAAAACCTGACGTCGTCCCTGTTTGCCGTTCCATCTCCCGGCAACGTCACGTCGCAGGTATAATTTTCGATATTCATCGAAAAATTACTGCCGATTTGCTGCCAATAGAAATCGGTCGTATCGGAATATCCCACCACTACGTCGTTTAATGAATATTCAAAGATATAATCTTTCGTGCCCGATAAAGTAGGAACAAAGAAAACTCCCAATTCTAACCTTCCGCCGCTGTAAAAGGCATATGCAAATTCGCCGATATCGGCATAATCGGCATATTCCACGTAATCGGGTGCGACAGAAAAATTCCTTATGTTCTCTATCGGTAAACTTTCGCCAGTCTGCGCGTTAACAACAGAATAATTACCTATAAAATCGTTATAGTTAAATTCGTCGATTTCAATGGTCTTATAAATGTTTTTTCGTTCCGTATTAGAATTTACTACGGCTTCCCAGCGTTCGGAAACTTTTACCGAACCGTCAGAATTGACTTCGGCTTCGACGTTTAAATTGTTCAGCCAAATATCCGTTTTCGAATTGCAGCCCGATAATAGCGATATCGTCAATATCAGCATAATCAGCGCAACGATCAGCGTAATTGCTCTTTTCATAAAATCAATATCGAGTATTAGAATTTAACTTGCGGAACTTCTTTATGCTCTTCTTCTATTTCAAAGTAGGGTTTTTCTTGGAATCTGAAGATTTTAGCAATAATGTTCGCAGGGAAAGTTTGCCTCTTTTCGTTATATTTCATTGCCGTGTCGTTATAAAATTGCCTGGAAATAGCTATATCTTTTTCCAGCTCCTGCAATTTATATTGCAAATTCATAAAGTTAGTATTAGCTTTCAGCTCCGGATACCTTTCCGCAACCACCAAAAGCCTGGACAAAGCGCCGGAAAGTTCGTTGTTTGCCTTTATCGAATCCTCGGGAGTCTTGGCTCCGCCGACGGAAGCTCTTGCCCTGGTGACTTCCGCCAAGGTTTCGTTCTCGTGTGCGGCGTATCCTTTTACCGTTTCAACCATATTCGGTATCAGATCGTAACGCTGTTTTAATTGTACGTCTATCTGCGACCATGCGTTTTCGACTCTGACGCGTTTTTTGACCAAATCGTTATAAATGGTAATTGTGATTATGCACATATCTATGTTCTCCTGATTTTTATTTCTTTTATATAGATATTATTATATTAAACCATATTAAAAAAAATTGCAATATGCGAAAAAGCGTTGGAATGTTAACGATCCTATATCACAAACGACCCGGATCTATTTGTTCCTTTTATCGAACGGCAGAAAATCGTCGTCGTCAGATTTCGGAGAAAGCTCTGAATCCAAGTTTATGCCGCGTTTAACTACGCCAAAGCCGAATTTATTGCGTAAATTATCTATTGAACGATCCAGTTTGCCGCTTTTTAAATCACTTTCCTCGAAAAGCGAACTTTGAATAAGGTCTTCCGAATTATATAATTTGGATACCGAAATTGTAATTGTGCGTAGCGGAGGCATCTTTTCAAAATCGTATGCGGAATTCATCAGCTCTATCGCGGTAGCCGAGATCATATCGGCGGAATCGGATATGACAGCCATACGCCCTTGCTTGGATCTGTGTCTTAAATCGGAGCTTCTTAAATCTATCGATACGGTTTCGCCTTTTAATCCGTAGCTGCGTAATCTGAAAGCCGTCATTTCCGCCAAAGCGTAAATGACTTTTCCCGCTTCGTCCGCGGTTTTTACGTCCTCCGGGGTGGTCATACCGTGCCCAACCGATTCAGGAACGCTCTTTTCGTAATAAGATTTGACGCGTTCGCAATTATCGCCCTTGGCGTTTTCCACCATTTTCAAGCCGTTTTTGCCGAAATGTCTTTCTATCGTTTTGACGTCGGCATTAGCCAGGTCGCCTATGGTTTTTATCCCCAACGTCCGCAGCCTTTCTAGCGTCGCTTTGCCTATGTACAGCATTTCTCCGACGTTAAGTTTCCAAACGATATTTTTGTAAGTATTGCGATCTATCACCGTTATTGCGTCGGGTTTTTTCAAATCCGAACCCAACTTTGCGAATATTTTATTAAAGGATACCCCTATCGACACCGTCAGTCCCGTTTCCGATTTAACTCGACTACGAATACTTTCGGCAATTTCAGGTCCCGTCCCGAAAAGTTTTCCTGACCCGGTTACGTCCAGCCAACATTCGTCCAAGCCGAAACTTTCTACTTCGGATGTATAGGATAAATATATTTCTTTTACTTGTTTGGAATATTTAACGTATTCGGAATATGTCGGTGAAACTACGATAAGGTCGGGACATTTTCGTTTTGCCTGCCAAATAGCTTCGGCGGTCTTTACTCCGGCTTTTTTCGCAAGCTCCGATTTAGCCAAAACTATTCCGTGGCGTTTTTCGGGATCGCCGCATACGGCTATCGGCTTACCTTTTAATTCCGGATGAAGTACCGTTTCTACGGAAGCGTAAAAGTTATTTAAATCACAATGTAAAATTACTCGGTCGCGCATAAAATATCGTAAATCCGTCTGACTTCATCGGTCGGATCGCCGTCGTTGATTATTACGTAATCGGCAAAATTTTTATTCTCGCGCTCTGTTACTTGTGCCCGTATAGCGGCGGCAGCTTCCTCCTCGGTCACACCGTCCCTTTCGCAAATTCGCCGAACGCGTACAGCATCCGGAGCGTCCACATATATAATCTTGTCGAAACATGCACGGAAATTCCCTTCGGACAGTAGCGGAATCTCGCAAACCGTAACTCCGTCCTTTGAAACAGAATCTTTTATCCGTTGCATTATCTTCGCATGAGAATATTCGTTCAATTTTTTTCTATCGCATTCTGATGAAAAAATCAAATTTCTTAAAGCGCGTTTATCCAATGTTTCGCCGTTAAAACAGGTCGGGAAAAGTTTTTTTAACCCTATTATGTAGCTTTTTTCCTGAAGTAAACTCGCATTTATCTTATCGGAGTAGATCGATTTTGCTCCGAGCCCTTCGAACAGCCGCATAATATAGCTTTTTCCGCTGCCTATTCCGCCGGTCAACGCTACCAACATACCTGTATAACTATCTCCTATTCGACCGAATACCAATCGTTGCCGGACTTTGCGTCGGCTATCAACGGTACGTTTAATTTAACGACGTTTTCCATACAATCTTTTAGCAACTTTTTGACTGCTTCAGCTTCCTCTACGGGACAATCCAAAACCAATTCGTCATGGACTTGTAAAATCATCTTTGCGCGGAATCCGCCGTTTTTCAGTGCTTCGTACACCTTTAGCATAGCCAGCTTCATGATGTCTGCGGCGGAGCCTTGTAACGGCATATTCATGGCGGCACGCTCGCCGAAAGCACGAATATTCCTGTTCGGAGACCGCAATTCCGGGAAATAGCGTATGCGTCCCAACAAAGTCGTAACGTATCCGTGTTCCTTTGCAAAGCGAACGTTGGAATTCATATAATCTTCCACATAAGGATACGTCTCAAAATATTTATCGACGAAGCGTTGCGCTTCTTTCGGATGACAACCTATATTTTTAGCCAACCCGAACGCGCTGATGCCGTAAATTATACCGAAATTTACAGCTTTAGCGCTACGGCGCATTTCCTTAGTAACTTCGTTTAACGGTACACCCATAAATTTGGATGCCGTCAGCGCGTGAATATCCTCTCCGTTCCTGTAAGCCTCCGTCAGCACGGGGTCGTTACTGAAATGCGCCAACAGCCTGAGTTCTATCTGCGAATAATCGGCAGACACCAAAGTGTTACCCTTATCCGGAACGAACATTTTGCGGATCTCCCTGCCTTCGGCGGTCCGAATTGGAATATTTTGTAAATTCGGTTCGGTGCTGGACAATCTGCCTGTACTTGTCAGACATTGCTTAAATACCGTATGCACCCTGCCGTCCTTCATTATTAACGGACGTATACCCTCGATATAGGTTGAATGCAGCTTTTTGATACGTCTGTACCGCAAAACCAAAGTTACGACCGGGTGATCCAATTCTTCCAAAATTTCGGCGGCAACCGAATATCCCGTCTTTCCTTTTGTCTTTTTGCCGTGCTGTAAGCCCAATTTATCGAATAATATTGCGCCTAACTGTTGCGGAGAATTAATATTAAAGCGTTCGCCTGCGGCAGAATAAATTTCTTCGGTCAGCGTTTTCAGTTCTTCGTTATACCTGTCACCTAATTCGTTCAAAACTTTAATGTCGATCTTGAACCCGGTACGTTCCATATCGAAAAGCACGCGTTCCAACGGCAATTCGACGTAATAATACAAACTCTTCAGGTCCTTATCCGATAGCTGTGTTTCCAACGCGGAATTGATCTCGAAAGCCGCGGCGGCTATGCCGTCCCCGTATCCCATAGCCTTGGCAAGATCGGAGTACTTTTTATAGGAATAATTAGAGTTGATCAAGTATGATTTCAACAATAG
>DVNF01000013.1 GCA_018714575.1 Candidatus Stercoripulliclostridium merdigallinarum | reverse complement strand
AAAACGACTCTGCCGCCGTAATAATCGGCTAAGATTTCCTGCGCTTCCACCGCTTGCATCCTATCCGGAGCGACGAACAGCACAAATCGTCCCGTCGCGCAGGATATATGCCGCCGGGCGTTCTTTGCGGCGCCTGTGACTATACATTTTTTGCCGTTATCCAGGGCGGTTTTCAGCTCTTGAAAAGCTCCGCCCAGGCTGTCGGGCAACAGCTTATTCGGCAGCATCGCGCCTCTCCCATACCAAAGTTGTCTGTCCCGGTCCGGGATAGAACCAACCGTCTTTTTCCGTGGCTCCGATACATTCTTTCAAACTCCACTCCCCTTCCAAAATATTCGGTTTGTACGCTCTGTCGTCGGGAATGTATTCGGTGTCGCCGTAGCTTATCAAAGTCAGTTTCAATATCTTTCCTTCTTTCGCCGTTCTGATCTTGGTAAACGCGCCGCCCGTCTTGTAACCGTTAGAAATACCGTCGTCCTCGAACATGACGTACTTGCCGTTTCCGGGATTCAGCAGCAACTCGATCCTGTGCGGATTAGCGGTGTCCCTTTGATCCTTGGACGCCAGTGGCAGTATTCCGCCTTCCCTTAAATATACCGGGATCGAGGACGCGTCCCTGTAGGCGGTAAATTTGCCCCCGTAGCTGATTTCGCGAGTATGGATATCTATCCAACGTGCTTTGGGCAGCCAAACTTCAATCTTAGCCAGTCCCGTCTTTTTGTCCGCCTTATGCGTGACCGGCGCCACGATCAGTTCCGAACCGAAGTAATATTCGTTTTTATAGGTATATGCTTCGCGTTCGGTGTGCTTGTAATACAGCGGCTGTATCAACGGCTTCGCGTCGCGGTAATTATAATAATTGTGGGTATATATATACGGTATCAAACGCACTCTGAAGCGTAACGCTTCCGCCGCCTCACGTTCCGTTTTCGGGTGGCAGGCGGGGTCTTTGGATCCCACCGTGTTCGAAGAATGCAACCGCAAAATCGGGGAATACACTCCGAACTGTATCCACCTCAGGTACAATTCGTCGTCGCGCGGATTGCCCAACGTATGACCGCCTATGTCGTGCGACCAATAGGTATAGCCGACGTTCGAAGCGGATGCGGTAAAGTACGGCTGAAAACGCAGCGATCGCCAGGAAATTATAGTATCTCCCGAAAATCCTACCGGATAACGGTGCGAACCGACTCCGGAATAACGGGACAGTATCATTCCGCGCCTTTCCGGGCGGTCGGAATCCAGGTAATGAAAGTGGTTCAACGCCCACAACGGATCCAAGCCTTTAAAGCCGGAACGTTTGCCTTGTTGCCAATCTATCCACCAAAAATCGACTCCGTCCCTTTCGTAAGGGTGCATCAACACGTCGAAATAGTCGCGGCGCGCCCTGTCGTTCACGAAATCGAAAGGCACTCTTTCGCCGTCCGCGACGCCCGCCCTCTTTGCCATTTCGGGGTATTGCGTTTCAAAACTTCTGACTCCGCCGTGGGGATGCAGGTTCAGCCCTATCATCAAGCCCCTTTTATGCATTTCGTCCAAAAATTTTCGATAATCGGGGAAAAGTTCGCTGTTCCAAGTATATCCCGTCCAACCGCGTTGAAACAGATACGACCCTGCCAAGCTATTATAGCCGAAGCGTTTTTTTACGTCCGTCCAATGCCAATCCATATCCACCATAAGCACCGAAAAAGGTATGTCGCGCGATCTGAAATCGTCCATTAACGAAGTCAGTTCCTCGGCGGAGTACTTATAAAAACGCGACCACCAATTCCCCAAAGCGTACCTGGGTATCATCGGAGGCTTGCCCGTCAGACGGTACAGTAACTTTAATGCGCGGATCCTGCCGGGGCAGGCGAAGACGTATTCGTCTATGCCTTTTACGCGACGTTTCTTGAAATTTCCGCGTTCGTCTATCAATATGCTGTCGTCGATCAACACCGCGACTCCGTGTTCGCCTATGACGCTGTGCCCCAACTTTTTATATCCGTCGGTGAAATCCAGCGTGCGCGCCGTACCGGGTAAATTGATTTCCTTTTTCACGCTGATACGCTTGCCGCAGGTTTCTACTTCGGTCACTCTCTCTTTTTTATAATCGAAATAGAATCTTGCGCGCTCGGTAATGATCGCTATGTATTTTTCATTAAATTCCAGCTTATACGGGCACGGAGAAAAGCGCCTGTTGACTACGACCAAGCTCTGAAGATCGGTATATTCTCCCGTTTCGGAAGTTTCCACCCTGATCAAATCGGGCTCTAAAACGGTGATCCTGTGATGAGCGAAGGCGCTGATTTGTTCGGGACGCGCCATGGGATCCATGTTCGATTCTGCCATACTTTCTCCGATAATTTGATTAAAGCTTATATTTCGGTGTATTCGCCGCTGAATTCTGTTTTATCCGTGACCGCAGTCATGAACCGTGCCGCCGCACGCAAAGCCGCCGCTCCTTCCGGAGACGCGGCTTTTTTATAAAAATCGAATTTGGCGCGCCTGAAAGCCGCTCTGAATTCCGAATAAGCAACTCCGTTGCGCCTCAGCGCCGTCTTTAACAACATGGTTTCGGCATAGGACAGACCGTCGCCGTCGGAATGTGCGAAAAACACCGGGGGAGAGTTTTCGGTTATCAGCGAGACTACTCCGTCCGCCATCGTCCCTTCCTTGCCTATTCCAAAGCCGTATTTCAGCGCTCGGCGCGCCCCTTTATAGTCTAATTTTGCCAGCTCCATAGGCTCGTAAACACCGGAAAAGCCTATAAGCCCCATGGGTTTTATGCAATAATTATCTTCGGGATCGACCTTTAATCCTGCCGTAAAAGCCGTCCAAGCGCCCGTACCGTCACCCGAAAAAAAGGTAGAGTTTATATCCAATTTTTCGCCCGCGCCCCAAAATTTCAGGTGTTCGAATAATTGCCGCGCCGCAGTCAAATTCTCCTCGGCGCCGCCCCCGGGAAGCTCCGTCACCACTACCGCAAAGCCTAACCTCGCAAGATAGGACGCCATGCCCGCATACGAATCGCGGTCTCCCGACTCGGCTCCGGCAAAATGCACGACCACGGGCAAGCGCTCCTCGCCCGCGCGGTAGACGTCAAAGGCGTGTTTGTCGCCGTATTTTATGTTGGAACGAACCGTCAGCCCTTGGTCTGCGTTCTCCCCTGATTTTAAACCGAATAATTTCATTTTTTGCCCGTACCGTTGTTTTATATATACGGCAAATGTCCCGAACGGGTCGGGACGTCCACCTGTATTCATCTATAAAATTTATTTTATCATTCCCGTAATTACTTGTCAATTTAACAGGCAGTCGTGGGAATTTCGCCGCCGAAACAGTCTCTTTTACCGTCACGGCGTATGCGGCGAAACAATTTCGTTACCGCTTTGACCACGTCCCTTCCGACAACAGGTCCATTGCGCGTATTATATCCTTCGCTATGACTTCGGAAAGGGTAGGAACGTTTTCGTCCATCGATTCCTTTGCGGAGGAATCGGCGTAATCGCTGATGTATTTTACAGCGGCAAAAGGAATGTCGTAAGCCTTTGCTACGGCGAATACCGCGGCGCACTCCATTTCGCAAACGACGGCGCGAAAGGTTTTCGATATGTACTCCACGCGCTTCGGATCGGCGACAAAGACGTCGCCGGTGGCGACAGTTCCCCTTTCGCCGCCGATCGCGGCGCACAGGGCTTCGGACAAAGCGTCGTCCGTCCTGCCGCGGAATTTGCCGGGTTTATATCCTGCCGCGGTCAAATCGAAGTCGTGTTCCCAAACGTCGCCTACTACCGCTTTGCCGCCTTTTACTATGTGTCCGGTGCCGCCGGCAATTCCGAAATTCATCATGACGTCCGGTTTGATTACGGAAGCGACCGCGCCTGCCGATACGGCGGCATTGACTTTCCCTTCCCCCGAAACAGCCACGGTATATTCTACGTTTCGGTATTTACCCGAATAAAATTCCGTACCGTTTACGGCGCCCTGCGCCTTTGCTTTCAGCGCGTTCAACAACGGCTGCGCTTCCGATTCCATTGCTATGACTATGCCTAATTTCATATCCTTTTATCTGCCGTTACCGCGCGTCAGGGTAACCTGAAACGCGATAACGGTATCCTTAATCAAAGATTGTTTGAATTCTTTCGAACCTTGCCGATTCCCTGTAAAACATTAGCGGTCCGGTGATCGGATACTTTTTATCCAAAGTTATTTTTGTCGGGAATATTGTTAGCGACACAGGCGTAAGGGCGGCAGGATTTACCTGTGCTCCGCCGGGAGCGGTTTGCGCGGTATAGGTTATGACAGTCAAAGCGTTGGCTTTGATACCGCTGACTCCGAAATTGACGTTGCCGACGACTTCCTTGGTTTCGGCGTTAATATCGGCGCTGCCTATCCTGCCGAGGTTGGCTATGACTTCGGCAAAGCCTTCGCCGACCATGTCGTTTACGGAGTTTTGATCGATCGATCCGTTTTCGCCCTCTATTTTATCGGACGCGCTGCCGGCTACTACTTTGAAAATGGCGTCGGCTACTACGGATTGCATATCGTTTATGCGTATGCTCTTACCCGTGGTCACCAGTTGACCTTCCGAATCCGCGGTGATGTCGGAATAGCTGACGATATAAACTCTGTCGGGCAAAGTTACGAGCCTTGCTACCGCCGCGGGAATGTTTTTCATGATCTCGTTTTTAAAGTCGGTGATGTCGATAGAGGCAACGACTCTGAGTTCGTACTTTCCGCCGCCAAGGTCGTTTATAGTAACTTCGTCTATTTCCGCATTCAGATCCCTAAGGAAAGCTATGGCGTCGTTATTGACTTCCGCGCCCGCGGTTTCGGCTTCGTTCAGCATCTGTTGGAACAGATACGCCAAAGTAGTATCGGAATAAGTGTACAGGTATTCCTTGTCGTAAATCACCGTTTGTTCCAATACCTCGGAGTATTTGAATTCGCCGTCGCCCGTGTTTGTTGCCGCGGCAAGGTTGCCGTCGGCTTCGGGTTTTGCGACGTCGGGATCGTATCTGTTGGTAACGATGTTGTCGACGTCGGGATTCATGACGCCGTTCAACAACGTAAACATTTCTTTAAACTTTACGTCGGCAAGTCCCAACTCTCTTAAAGTCACGCCGCCTATATCCAGATCTGCTATACCGATTTGCTCGGGAGTCAGGTTGACGGCTATGACCGCGGCAATGACCAACAAAACTATTATTACCAGGATCGCAATGATTATCTTTACCAAACAACCGCCGCAACCGCTTGAACGTTTTGCCATATAATTCCCTCCGATTAAAGTAAATTTTTATTCCACGGGCTTTTTGGTTTCAGCCCCGTTCGTTAAGTTTCGTTTTTATGTTTTATACTTTATATTTATATATATATTATCCTATATATCGTATGTCGTCAATATCGCCGCACAAAAAACAACTGCTCAGCAAAAGCCGTGACAGTCGGGATCGCGGAAGCTTCTTACCCCGGTATCCAGCGCGCGCATAGCCGCGACGTCGTCGGGGTCCAGGCTCAAGTCCGCCGCTTTCAGATTTGTGCGGATATGTTCGGGATCGGTGGATTTGGGAATGACCGCGACGCCCTCGCCCGTCAAAAACGCCAATACGATTTGGGCGGGAGTAGCCGCATACTTTTTGGCAAGCGCGACGACGACCTCGTTACCCAAGGTACCGCCCCTTAACAGCGGCGACCAGGCTTCGGTCACAATGCCGCGGCTTTTCAAGTACTCGTGCGTTTCCCTGTTTTGAAAATACGGATGCATTTCTATCTGATCCCATTCGGGTTTTATGCGGTATTTCAATTCCTCTATATGGTGCGGTTTGAAATTGGAAAGTCCGATGTGTCCGACCGTTCCTTCTTCTTTCATGTCCTCCATCGCCGCCCACACGGCGTCGTTATCCGGAGTCGGCCAATGTATCAACAACAAGTCTATCCTGTCTATTTTCAGCCTTTTCAGGCTGCCGTCCACCGCCGCTTTGGCGCTGTCGCCGCTGCGGACGTCCGTCCACAGCTTTGTCGTGACAAACAATTCGTCGCGTTTCAAGCCCGAAGCTCCGATCGCCCTGCCGACTCCGCTTTCGTTTTCGTACATTATGGCGGTGTCGATCCTGCGATAGCCGCATTCCAAAGCGCACAAGACGGCTTTTTCGGCGTCGTTATCCGTCATTTTATAGGTTCCGAAACCTATAATGTCGATTTTTTCATTGCCCAAAACTATCTTTTTCATATTCGTTCTTCCTCCCTGCCGCGGCAACGGCGTTTCGGGAAAACGCACAGCCGCAATAGTTTTGGCGGTACAGGTTCAATTCCTCCGACAAAGCCTTGGAACGCAACCCGCCGCCCCTCTTTTTGAAATCGGTTTTTATATACTCGGTGCCGAATTTTTCAGCCGCGGCGGAACCGATCTCGTTTATCAAACGTGCATTTTTCAACGGCGACAACGTCAAAGTCGTAGCAAAACAATCGTAATCTTTTGCCGCCTCCGCCGTTTTAAAAAGCCGCATTTTAAAACACACGGCGCATCGCGCTCCGCCCTCGGGTTCGTTTTCCAATCCTTTGACGGCGGCGAAAAAGTCGTCCCTTCCGCCGTCGATCGCGGGAACGCCAAAGCTTTCGCCCAGCCGCCGCAGTTCGTTAAACCTTTTTACATATTCCTCGTCGTCGGTGATATTAGGGTTATAATAATAAAACGTCACCTCGAAAAGTTCGGACAATCTTTCGATACATCCCGCGGCGCAGGGCGCGCAACAACAATGCAGTAACAGCCGCGGCTTTGCCGCGCCGTTTACCGCCGCTTTACGATAATCTATATCGTCAAATTCCGGGTGAGAGTATTTCGACATTTTATATTCCCGCTTCCGCCAAAGCTTCCGTCACGGCGGCACCCCATTTTTCGGGCTCCTCGAATATCGGCGAATGAGCCGATTCGGCAAACGAATACCACCTCTTATACGGCGCGGATAATTTGTCGAACCATTCGCGCGCGATCGCCGTAGGCGTGTTGAAATCGTGCTCGCCCTGAGTAACTATGACGGGTACTTTCAATTCGGTAACCGTCGTATAGTTCGCCGAAACGCAGTCGTCCCACAATACCTTAGGCAGATACAACGCGCCCTTTGCATAGTTTACGATCTCCCCGATCGAGTATTCTCCCGATTTTATCAGCGGTTGCAAAATAGAACCAATCAACCCTTTTTGTTCCTTCCAAACTCCGCCGCCGTATTTGGAAAGGTAATTGCGCTGGGTCATCATAGCTTTGTTGTTAGGGTACCTGCCGTCCACGGGACGGATACCCGAAAGCGCTTTTATCGCAGCTTTGTCACCGCGGCGTTCGGCTTCGCGCACACAGAACAGATAGCTTTGCAATTCGTTTTCGGCGCCGTCTATAAACACACCTTGCGCTATGTAAGCGGCGACTTTTTCGGGCTTTTCGACTACTGTCGGCAATCCTATTATCGTGCCCCAGGAATGTCCCGCGACGACGACTTTTTCTACGCCGAACATCCGGGTTACTATATCCAGCATCGTCTTTGCGTCCTCGATATAGGTCCTGACGGACAGTTTCTCCTTTTTGATTTCCGGTGTGTAGCTTTTGCCCGAACCGCGCTGATCCCAGCACACCAACGTATAACGATCCGCCAATGCCGATTGATATTTTAAAACGTTATGCCTGTCCGAAACTCCCGGACCTCCGTGCAAAAATAAAATGACGGGAAGTCCCTCTTTAGCCGCGCGCACGCGGATATTCTGAGCGTTGCCGTTTACGTTAACGTCCTTACAATAATCTATCGCAAAACCTTTGTTCATTTTCTTTTCCTCTTTCTCTTCCTCTGTTTTTTTATAATTTCGCACTCATTTCGTCCAATAAAGATTCTATATCGGGCATACGCTTGGGTTTGGGGTCGACTATAAACCGTTTTTGTGCGGAAATATATTTTATATCGCGGTAAGCAGACAGATCCTTGAACGGATCGGAGCGCAAAAAGACGATGTCCGCACTCTTCCCGACTGCCAACGAACCCGTTTTGTCGGCGATCCCTAAAATTTCGGCATTGCCCAAGGTCGCCGTTTTCAAGGTTTCTGCCGCCGAAACGCCTACGCATTTCGAATAATATACCAACTCTCTCCAAGTACCCGATTGCGTACAGAACGGGCAGGAAGCGTCCGTTCCCAGACCGATTTTGATACCGTATCTCGCCGCTTCCGTAGCGCATTCGGTCATGCCGTTCATGACGACTTCGGAATTATATTGCGCCGTTTCGTTCAATTTTGTGGCTTCGGAACCCAATCTTGCGTTGGGCAAAGCAGGCGAATAGGTGACTATTACGGCTCCGCCGCGACGGGAAAGTTCCCCGGCAGCCTCCGCAGTCAGCGGTGCGCCGTGTTCTATCGTGTCTACGCCGCCGAAAGCGGCTATTTCGGCTCCGCGGGAGCTTTGCACGTGCGCCGCCACCTTCTTCCCAAAGGCGTGAGCCCTGTCGCATACAGCCTTTACATACTTTTGTTCCATTCTGACTTCGCCGGGCTCGCCGCGCTTTTTAGCGTCCATAACGCCGCCCGTTATGCAAATTTTAATCAGATCGGCACCCTTTTCGACGGCTTCGTCCACCAATTTTTCCAATTCTTCCTCGGTGCGCCCCACCAAAGCGAAAGTGCCTGCGCCGTGACCGCCGGGAACGGTTATCGCATACCCGGAAACAAACATTCTAAGTCCGCGCGCCCTGCCTTTAAATTCCTCTGTCTTTTTCTTCAGTTCAAAATCGATCCCGCAAAAATCGCCTACCGTGCGAACCGTGGTCACGCCCGATAACAGCTGGGTTTCGGCGGCGCTTTCCATTAACTTCCTCAATACGGCTTTCCCTATGGGAGTTTTGACTATCTTTACCAATCTTTCCTGCGCCTTGCCGCCGCCAAGCGCCTTTGCCGGGCGCCCCGTTCCGAACAAATGCACATGCATATTGATCAAACCCGGCGCCGCATACAGACCGGTACAATCGATAACTTTCATGCCGTTTTCGGGCTGTATTTCCCCGATAGCGGTTATGATTCCGTCTTTTACGGCAATACTGCCGTCGGTCACTTTGCCGTTTTCGACGTCTACGATCGCGGCGTTTTTAAAAAATAAATCCATATCGCGCTCCTATTTAGTTATTTTAAACCCGTAGCGCGAAAATGTCAAAGTTTTATTTGATTACATAGCCTTTTATAGACGTTTTGACCTCCTTTTTTCCCCGCCTTTAATCGAAAAATTGCCTGTTATACGCTACCGACGGATGGTTCGGAGCTATTGCCTCCGCAGCCTTATGCGCGCGCTTCGCGCCCTCGAAATCGTTCAGCCGCCACAGGCAAACCGTCAGTTGCAAGTACGGTATCAAAGCCCTTTCTTCCGGGCGTTCGAAATCGCCCTCCGCGGAATGGTCGCGGCAATTCAACGCCGCGCGGAACCAAAAAGCGGCTTCCTCATAATCGTTTCGTGCCATAGCCAGCCTTCCCAAGCCGTTCACGATCCCCGCACGCGGTTCGCCGAACATAAAACTTTTCAGATATGAAAGCTTCGCCGCCTCCGCTTTCCCAAGCGAAATTTCCGCCTCGGCAACCGTCCTTAAACCCTCTATGCAGTTTACATAAAACGCGTCCGGCATCGCCAACATACCGTTAATGACGGCAATCCCCTCTTCCTTGAATCCGTTAAAAATCAGCTCTCTGCCGTAATAAAATTTCTCTCTGGCGTTAAATCGGGCGCCTTTTTGCAGGTGCCTCCTGTAAATTTCCAGGTTCCTGCCCTGCTTTTTCCTGCCCGACGGCGGCCGATGTTCGATACGAATATCGCTATATTCGCTCTTTCCGAAAGGAACTATACATTCGTGTACAAACCCCGCCCAACGCGCGCGCGGATCGTTTCTGACCACCCTCTCGCGATAATAACTGAAAGTAGGCGTTCCGTTTTCGTCAAACGCGGCGTCATATAGGCAGTATAATACGTCCGCTTCGGCGTTTTCTTTCCATTTCGACAGCTTTTCGGAATTTTCCTTTGTCACTACGTCGTCGGCGTCCAGCCACATCAAATAGTTTGAACTCCCTTTCGAAAAAATAAAGTTCCTGGCAGCCGCAAAATCGTCGGTCCATTCAAAATCGTATACCTTATCGGTAAACCGCCGCGCCACCTCTTTGGTGTTGTCCTCGGAACCTGTATCCGCTATGACTATCTCGTCCGCGAAATCCAAGCACTCCAACGCCCTGCCCAATACGGACTCCTCGTTTTTAACAATCATACAAACCGAAACGGTCGCCCCTTTTCCTTTACCCATGCCGCCCCCTTAGATACACCGGTATATATAGGATATATAACATCTATATGACGGTAAAGCTTTCCGTTGTTCGTTCAGGTCAAAGCCCTAAGCAAAGCCGATCATATCGCGTAAGGCTAAAATAAGAAAAACTCTTTACATTTTCGGGCGACGACTGTATAATAAAATACGTTAACGCGCACTTGACTCAGTTGGTAGAGTGCCTCCGTCACATGGAGGAAGTCAGGGGTTCGAGTCCCTTAGTGCGCACCAAAACCGAGGATAAGGGCGCATCTTGCGCCCTTTCTTCCTGTTTCGGGCTTCGGTCATTTACATTTTGCGAAATAAAAAAGCGCCTGACCGACAGGCGCTTTAAAATTTTTATGATCCCCGATAAGTTTTCATAACTATTTATATCCTCCTCCGTGCGTGTAAAATCGTTTTTTAATTTCACACCGGGAGCTAAGACCTATCCGAAAGAAATGCTATTCCGTATCGTCGTCGTCAGGGTTAAAGTCCGGATCGTCGACCGCATGCAAAATATTCGATATAATGGCTTCTTCGCGTTCTTCTTTCGTCATCTCGCGGTATTTCTTCCTGCCGGATTTGACCTTTTCCGCCGCCGACGGATCGACCGAAGGTTCGGCTATTTCCGGCGCAGTCAACGCCGACTTGTTGTCGACCATGTTGTACTTGCCCTTCCAGGTCGTGTACATGATCGCCTTATCCAGCAATATCAGTAGCTGTGGCAACGGAATCATTACCATTACGAAAGCGCAGATGCCGCCGCGAAGTACCGCTCCGCCGATGACTTGAGTGGCAGGCAGGCTGGAAACCATCATGACCGCTGCGCCAACGCTAGCCAGAATACCTGCCGAGGTTATCAACGTTCTTGCCGAATCCGCAAGCGCGTGCTGGACGGCGTCGTATTTGTTCATGCTCTTTCTGTGTTCCATGTATCTGGTGGTCAACAGTATAGCATAGTCTATCGTTGCGCCCAACAGTATCGACGACACCAACATATAGCCTATAAATACTATCTGTTCACCCATCAGATACGGGAAAATCATATTGATATAGACAGATCCTTGGATTATGACTATCAAGATCACCGGAATTAGGGCGGATTTGAATGTGAATATCAAAATCAAAGCCACCAATGCGATCGAAACGTAGGTGATGATGTTGTAGTCGTAATCGACGATCTCTTTTATTTCCAACGTCGCGGAGGACTGCCCAAGCAGTATGCCTTCGGAATATTTTTCGTCCAACATGCTTTGTATGGTGTCTATCAACTGTGTGGTCGTCGCGCCCTCTTCCGGTACGTTCAGGAAAACTACTACGCGAGCGTATTCGGGATTTTCGCCCGCGGGTATGAATTGCGATATGAATTTTTCGGGCATCATGTCCGCCATTCCCTGTTGCGCTATCAGGGAATAGCTTTGAACCGCCTTTATATACGGCTGTTCGACGCCTTTTTCGTCGATATAGGTGGAGCTTCCGTTGACTTGGATATTCATCAGATCCATTGTCAATTCATATTCCGTACTGTATCCGGTTTCGGCGTCGGAATCGACCAACCACGAATACGGTACTAATATGATAGCCTGGTTTTGCGTGCCGAACCCGGCGTCCTCTACCGCGTTCAGATCCTGGCTGAGGACGGAATCTTCGCCGCCCATGCTGGCTTCGGGACCGTATACGAACGCGTTTTGCGATTGGAAGATCATGCACGGAATTATCAATGCTATGATGATAAACGGCAGATAGAAACGCGTTTTGACCAAAAACTTCGAAAACTTTTTGAAAGTCATGTTAAAGGTCTTGTGTTCGGTCTTGTCTATCAGTTTTTCGGTATACAGTATCAGTCCGGGCATCAGGAAGAACACGCAGGCGATACTGAATATAACGCCCTTTGCCAAAACCAAGCCCATGTCCAAGCCCAACGTATACGACATGAACATCAGCGCCACGAACGAAGCGATCGTCGTCAAAGACGATGACGAAATGGCTGTAAAGCTGGACGCCAAAGCCGAGATCATGGCCTCTTCCGAAGTCGCGCAGTTCCGCCTTTCCTGCTTAAAGCGGTGCAACAGGAAGATGCTGTAGTCCATTGTCAGCGCCAATATCAGCGCGCTGGAGATACCCTTGGTCATATAGGAAATACCGCCTACGCCGGTAATCAAGCCTACCAACATATCGGTACCCATATTCATCATTATCGCGGTACCTATCGTCAACAGCAACAATACCGGTTCCCAATATGCCGTCGTCGTCAGCAACAATATGATTATGACGACAATGCCCGCAACGATCATCGAAACCGTTGTTTCTCTGTTCAGCGATTGAATGGAATTGTATGTATTGGAAGCGTTTCCTATAAAATGCAGACTACTGTTGCCGTTAGGCAGCTTATATTCGCGTATGGTGCCGATGGCTTCTACCGTGGTTTCGGCATAATCGGAGCCCTCGAACGATAATTGATACAACGCATTTATCGAGCCGTCGTTATTTTTGGTATAGAATAAACCCAGCTGATCTTGCAATCCGTCCAAAACTTCGGTCATCAATGCGTTTATGTCCGTATCGCCCGTAGACGGCAATTCCATAGACCCGATATCCAATCCGCCCGTAATAACGGCACTAATCAAATCGCCTACGATCCGATCCAAAAATCCTTTGGCTTTTGCGGCGTCCGCACCCATATTTACGGTCAGGTAATAGGTCAAGCTGTCGGTTTCGCCGTTTATCAACGGTAACAGACTTATCGCGTCAGTAATGCCCTCTATATTGCCCAGCGCCGGAACAAGTCTTTCGTTTATAAATGTGGTGACCTGATTGTTTCCTGCCTCGTCCAATGCTCGCAACAAATAATCAATAGCTTCGCCTTGGGTGATACA
>DVNF01000134.1 GCA_018714575.1 Candidatus Stercoripulliclostridium merdigallinarum | reverse complement strand
GGGTCACAGCCGTGGTCGGCGGTGATTATCAAAACGTCCTCCGGTGCCAAAAGGGATTTTACAGCGGGGAGTTCCGCATCGAATTCCGACAAAGCTTCGGCATAGCCCCGAACGTCGTTTCTGTGACCGTATAGCATATCGAAATCGACCAGATTGACGAAACAAAGCCCGTTAAACGGCTGTTTTAAAACTTTTTTCAAGGTGTTTATACCGTCCGCGTTTCCCGTTGTATGGTAGCTTTCGGTAATACCGACGCCGCAAAAAATATCGCTGATCTTTCCGATACCTATGACGTCGAAGCCTTTTTCCGACAGCTTCGACAGGGTGGTTTTTCCGGGCGGCGGCATCGAAAAGTCTTTTCTGTCGGCAGTCCTGTAAAAATTCCCTTTCGTACCGGCAAAAGGTCGGGCAATAACTCTGGCAACGGAATAATCGTCGGCGATCCTGCGTGCGATACGGCAAATTTCAAACAGCTTTTCTACGGGCACAACGTCGGTATGCGCCGCAATTTGTAAAACCGAGTCCGCCGAAGTATAAACGATGACGCCGCCGGATAATTGTTCGGCGCCGTGATCGCGTATGACTTCGGTACCGGAATAGGGAAGATTGACCAACGCTTTATAGCCGGTTTCCCGTTCGAATCTTTCGATCAAATCTTTAGGAAAGCCGTTCGGGAAAGTTCGGAAAGCCTTTGCGACGACGCCCGTCATCTCCCAATGTCCGGACACGGTATCCTTGTTCGGGTTCAGTTCGAACAGTCTGCCGTAGTCGGCTTCGGGGTGTTTTGCAGCAGGCAAATAATCGACAGAATCTATATTTCCGAGTCCTAATTTCAATAATTCGGGAACCTTAAAAGCAGTATTCTGAGAAATTGATTTTAACGTATTACTGCCCTCGTCGCCGAAAGCGGCGGCGTCCGGCGCGCCGCCTATTCCCAAAGAATCGATTACGATCAAAACGACTTTCATGGGAACAGCAGTTCTTTTAAATCCAATGCGGCGCGATACAGGTCGGCGCGGGCGCGTTGGGATATTGTGACGGGATCGGAGGAAACGGAGCATTTGACTGCCATCGCGATGCCCTGTTCCGACAGGAACTCCGCGGTCATATCCTCCGCGACGTCGCCTGCCAAAACGTATACGGGGATATTCGATTCGCGTGCGGCTGCGGCTACGGTACCGACTACTTTACCCATAAAGCTTTGTCTGTCTAATCTGCCTTCGCCGGTGATAATCAGATCGGCGTCGGAAATTTCGCGGTAAAAGCCGCTAAGTTCCAACACCGAGGCGGCTCCGGAGGCGATTTTCGCGTTCAATGCGGCAAACGCCGCGGCTCCGATACCGCCGGCGGCGCCGGAGCCCGGTACGCAACAATCCTTGGCGGCGGCTTCGGACAGCAATGCGGCATAGTGTGCCATGCCCTTTTCCAACGCGGGCAAGTCTTCGTCGTCGGCTCCTTTTTGTTTTGCAAACACCATAGTCGCTCCGTTTTCGCCCAAAAGCGGAGCTGTAACGTCAGTAAGCGCCACAAATTCGGTATTTTTAATACGCGGATCCAAATCCGACAGGGAGATACCTCCGATTTCTTCCAAAGTTCCGCCGGTAGGCAACATCGGCAAACCCTCGACGTCGGTAAACCTGGCACCTAAAGCCGCCAACATACCTGCGCCGCCGTCATTGGTAGCCGAGCCGCCCAAAGTCAGCAATATGCGTTTTACGTTTAAATCCAAGGCGCCTTTGATAAGTTCGCCAAAGCCGTAAGAGCCGCTGAGTTTGACGTTTTTTCTGTCCGCTACCAAATTTAAACCGATACATTCGGCGCATTCGATGACGGCGGTATCGTCTATCAGCAAGAATTTTGCATGGATCCTTTCCAAGAAAGGATTTGCGACAGACATATCGATATATTTACCGCCCAAAGCCGCTCTGAAGCATTGTAAAGTACCTTCGCCGCCGTCGCTGACGGGAATTTCTTTCAAATCCGCGACTCCGATAAAGGCTTCGGCAACGGTTTTTGCGACTTCGAAGGCTCCGATCGTTCCTTTAAACGAATCGGGAGCAATAACAATTTTCATTCAAATATCTCCTTTTCCATATTATACCCCGAAACTCGGCATATTTCAAATAATATTTTGACGATAAGGACAATAATCGCCGGTTGCGGCGGGAGGTTGACATAACAGGTGAGCTCAATTATAATTTTTTCGTAGAATTGAACGGAGAACGATCTATGGCGCGAAATAACGGACATATCGACTACGACAGGATATACGTATTGCAGAACAGGTGGAAAATCGCCCGCAGGCACATCGTTTATTACGGTATAAGGAAAGCGCCCGATACTTTCAAAAATTCCGTACCGCTTACTCGCGGAACTTTGAAGAAGCTAGCTATGCTTGACGGCAACAGAAGCTTGAAAAGCGTAGGCGTTGACGCTACGTTAAAAAGCCTTATTCGGAAAGGAATAGTAGTGCCGCAGGAGGAATACAAACCGGATAAAAAGAATCTTGCAGAAGCCGAATTTTGCGTAAATTGTACGGCAAACGATTATATGATACCGGGGCTGGAACTAGACGAAAACGGTCTTTGCCCTATGTGCTCGATGAAAGAGCGGTTAAAAAACCTGAAAGCCGTCATGCCGGTAAGAAGTCGCTTTCCGCGCAATAAGCGCGGTGAGTACGACGTAGCGCTGTTTTATACCGGAGGCAAAGACTCCACATATTTATTGTATTATCTTTGTAAGGTACTCGGCTTAAGAGTGCTTGCGCTGTGCTGGGAAACGGAATATATTTCTCCAAATGCCGCCGCAAGTATAGAAAACGCGCGAAAACTAATCAAAAACGCCGATATTGTCGTAAAGAAAGTCGATAAAGAGGTAATGCAGCGCATATATGCCAGGCACTACGCCCTTGCCGGCAACACTTGTATGTGTCCGTCGCCGGCGTATGTGTTGTTTTATCCGCTGTTAACCGATCTGAAGGTGCCTTACCTAGTGCTGGGGAACGAACCTTCGCAGATGTACAATCTTATTTTCAATAATATTTCGCCGGTTGCGGCGTTCAGACCTTGGGTACAGAATATCGGAAAAGCTTTAATAAACGTCGCGCGCCTGATAAGTTTCCGCAAGCCGTTCAAAGCGGGTCAAATGCAGACATACTTTACAGTGCGAACTCTTGCGAAGGGGACGCCGTTGTACGCCGGCGGAGAGGGAAAGTACCATAACGAACAGGTACATAACGTGTTCAAAGCGCTTGCGGACGAAAAGGAATTTATGCAGCCTTTTAAAGAAAGCGTGCGGCGCAGTTGGCGTAACGGAAACATACCCGAACTCGTCCATGTGGATCTGGCGGAGATATCCGGGGGCTACAAGTGGAGCGAAATCAAAACCGTAATAAAGCGCGAAACAGGCTGGCAGGATTGCGCCGATGCCGATAAAGGTCTGCATACTTCGTGTTCGATAGAAAAGTGCAAGGAATATACGCAATTTACGCGCTTTAAGGAAATGAGGAGCAGGGTAATACCCTTCACCGCGATTGAAATGGCAATAGCCGTACGGGACGGCAACGTGTCGCGCGAAGACGCTATGCGTGAAATACTTACGTCGACGGGATTTTTCGCCAAGCCCGCCGAATACGAGGAAATGCTGCGTCCCTTGAAGGAAAATAAATCGGAGCCTGATTAGCGGTTTTCGGATTCCGTAATATAAAATTCGGCAGCCCTTTCGCGCATATTTGCGCCGATATAAAGCCGAGGTAGCGGGGTTATGAATTTGATCTTGCGCGCGCCTGTACGGCAAGCGCGAACGCATGCTCCGCACAATATACAATTTTTGCCGATCGCTTTGAACGTGCCGTCTATCGCGTCGACGGGACAGACGGCGCGGCAGGCGCCGCAAGCAATACAGCGGCTAGAGGCGTGCTCGCATTTCCCAGTAAGCGCTTTCAAAATCTTCTGTGCCGACTTACGCGGGTGGCGCGTGTAACGTACCGTTTTCGATACGACGTTTTCGCCGTTTACGAATGCCGATATCGCTTCGGCGTTTCTTTCGGTCAAGAGGTTAAGTTTGACGGGCGAATAGAAGTGGGGCGCGGGGATGTAAGCGCCGCGTTCGGGACGAAAATTGCTTGCGGCAAGCAATCCTGCGGCGTTTTCGAGGCTTCTACCTTTGCTTACACC
>DVNF01000133.1 GCA_018714575.1 Candidatus Stercoripulliclostridium merdigallinarum | reverse complement strand
GTCCTTGAACTCAAAGCCGTTTTCTACGGAAGGCGTATTGTAATGGATATAGCCGTTTACGGAATCTCTGACGGGTGCGGAGTAGATTTCTCCGTCGGGGATATTCCTTTGTCCCGAACATTTTATCGCGCCGATACCTTTTATGCTAAAGCTGAGGTCGGTGTCCTTTGCGACGATCCTGACGCGGTCGGTCTTGTCCATAATGGCTTTCAGCTTGTCCATCGCCCTGTCCATTTTGCCGTAATCCAAAGTGCAAACGTCAAAATAGAATTGTTCAAAGGCGTCGGTGGACATCCTTGCCTGTTCCGCCATACCTTCGGTGGGATAGCGCAACACCACCCACTTGGTTTTGTTGACGCGCAGTTCGTGATGTACGGGATGAGAATACAATCTGTCGTAAATACCCGCTCTTTCGCCGTCAATATCGGACAGCTCGTAGCAGTTATTGCCGCCGCGTATGCCGATATACGCGTCCATTTCAGCCATTCTGTACGAATCGTACTTCGCCATCAGCTGCGCCAACTCTTTCGTCATGCCGCGCCTGACGGCACGAGTTATACGCATATCCTCTACGGACACAAAGGGGTATCCGCCGACTTTGTACACTTCATCGACTATGGCGTTGACCAACATATAGTCTATGCCGCGTGCCTCGATCAGGATCTTTTCGCCCTTTTTCAGTTCGCAGGAATAATTTACCAATACTTCCGCAAGTTTTTTTATTCTGGGATCTGTCATACCGTTTCCTTGTTTGTTTTTTTCTTTTCGCGCTTTACGGGGTATACCAGGTTCTCCTTTTTCGCCTCGATCAGCACGTTATAATACATAGCCGCGTCGTTACGCGCCTGTTCCAAGTCCATATCCCGAAAGTTTCCGCACTGCTTTTGAGTAGCTCCGGGAATGCCGCCGTCGTAATCGGATATGTAATCGAAGGCGCGAATCATCAAAGGCAACACGTCCTTAGAGTTCAGATCTCCCGACATCATGACGTAAAAACCCGTTCTGCAGCCCATGGGCCCTACATAAAGGATCTTGTTTCCCCACAGATCGTCGCTCCTGAGGTAATCCGCCAACAGATGTTCCGTGGCATGCACGGAACCGGTCGTCATCGGTTCGTCGTGGTAAGGGCGTTTCATCCTCAGATCGAACGTAGTCAGCACCAAGCCCGAATCCAGCAGATCTTTCCTGGATACGAACAATCCGCTTTTTAATTTTGTATGGTCAATGTTGAAACTTGAAACATTGGAACCTTGCGCGTTCTGTTCCATTTTGCACTCCGATTTCTTTTAGTCAATATATTATACTATATAGCTTACCAAATTACAAGCAATAAATACCCCTCGGTTTGCCGCCGATATTGCCGCCTACATTGCCGCCGACACGGCTGTGTCATTATTTCGTCGCAGTCATAATACAATTAAAAGTATGTTGACGGATATTCTACGTCTGTTCCAAGGTATAGGCGCGTTTTTGATCGGTATGCGTCTGGTTTCGAAATCGCTTTCCGGAGTCGCGGGAGGCAAGATCGAAGCGCTGTTCAAAAAGCTGGGCAACAATAAGCTGGCGGCGGTAGGCGTCGGAATGGGCTCGGCGGCGGTATTGCAATCGTCCTCCGCGACTACCGTCATATTGCTGGGATTGGTTAATTCGGGAATAGTGTCGTTGTTTCAGGCTACCTGTATAATCATGGGCGCCAATATCGGCACCACCGTAACCGCGGTTATTCTGTCTTTCAACAGCCTGCCGATAGCCGAAATTTTTGCCTTTTCGGTATTTCCCGGAGCCTTGCTGGTCATGAGCGCCAAAAAGGAAAAATTGAAAAATATCGGGAAAGTCCTCAGCGGCGTAGGCTTGATTTTCATCGCCTTGGACGTAATCAAAGCCGGCGCCATGGATTTAAAAAATTCTCCCGGTTTCGTATCCTTTTTTTCGGAAATCGGTTCCCCTTTCCTGCTGATTCTGATCGGAATAGCCTTTACCGCGGTGATACAGAGTTCCTCGGCTTTGACGGGATTGATACTGACGTTGTCGGAACTTGGAATAATGCCCGTAGTATCCACTTTCTATATCATAATGGGATCTAACGTCGGTTCCTGCGCCACGGCGATGTTGGCTTCGGTAAACGGCACTCCGAACATGAAGCGCACCGCCCTTATCCACCTGGCTTTCAACGCGATAGGATTGATCATCTTTTTACCGTTCGTCGTCGTTTTCGGTCAGGACGTCGTCGATAAACTGAGTATGCTGGGCGAAGCGGCTTTGGTGGCTTACTTCCACGTGGCATTCAACCTGTTGACCACCGTAATTTTATTGCCGTTCGTACAAAGGATCGCCAATTTTACTACCGAAATTATAAAAGATCCCGTGAAACCGTAATGATACATATATGATATGCTTATCCTTTCGTATAAAAAAAGACCCCTTGACGGGGTCTTTTATTTGAAAGTTTTGATCGAATTTTCCGATCGGTTTCCGATTATCCGACAGTCCTTATAGAATACGCGGGGTACAATACGATGTCGTAATTGTATTCTTCGTCTTCCAATACCTCGTATTTCAATTCGGGATCGACGAACCAACCGTCGAATTTGACATTGTATGTCACGTTATTCACGGTTATCGAGAACTCGTTACCGTTAACATTGGCTCCGGTGCCGTAAGTGGGCAGGTTGATCAAAGCGCCGTTCGAATCGCGCAGGACGGAACCGATTTCCTCGTCGGTATCCACCATTTCGGTCCTAACGCTGTTGCCTTCGATAATAAAGTATTTGGATCCTGCATTGAACTTGTTGCCGGCTATATCGGCGTTGTCTTTTTCCAATGCGCTTATATCCATTCTGGCAAATGTTACTTCGGATTGACCGTACATATACCTTAAGGAAGTTTCGTGGTTGTTAACCAACCTGGAAAGCGCCCAAGCGGTATCGTAGTCTTCTTCGCAATACGGGGAGTGGTTATTGCCGCCGTTGACCAAGCAATGGTCTTCGGTACCGCCCCTTTGTCCGGCGTCGGTAGCGCTGGATTTGCAAACGTAAATTTGTTTGATCAACGTCTTTTCGAAGTGTTCGTCAACGTCGTTACCGCCCTTTGCTACGTATCCCGCGTAATCTTCCTTCAAAGTTTCGGCGACGTTACTTCTGACGCCAGCCCAATCGGCAGAGCCGGAAAGGTTGATTTCGGATGTGACGTTGGAGTCGGCATAGTTACGGTCAAGGTTGGCGTACTCGGCGCGGTTTCTGCCGACGTTTTCTTCCAATTCTGCAAGCGCAGCATCATAACCGGTTGTCTCGCTGTTGACAACGGCTTTCATACGCTCCGCGTCCTTTGCATATATGACGTTATTCTTTTTATTTTGTTGTATGCCGCGAACCGAATCGGCAGAGTAAGAATAAATTTCGTATTGCAAAGCGTGCGTGAAATCGCTGTCCTTCATATAGCCGTGATTTAACGTATTATCCTGGCTCTTTAACAGTTCGATCTCGTATTCTACCTTAAGAAGTTTTTCTTGCGAAGTCAACGTAGCGTTATCTTCGATCGACAGCCATCTGGCGCTGACCAGGTTAAAACGCTTTGTAATGGTATCGTCTGCGGTGTATTCCCAATTGACATCGGAAATCTTCAGGTTGGAATCCAACGCGCTGCCGTTACTGCCCAAAGCGTTATACATTTCTTCGGAATAAGTCTTTGTATCGCCCTGGATATAGTTTTGATCGGGCTCCTGTTTAGCGTAACCGATACCTTTTTCATACAGCACGGTGCCTTTGCCGTTATCGCCGCCGACGTACAAATCAACGTCCATTCTTTCTTGGAATACCTGGAAGTCCAATTGAGCTTCGTAATATTTGGTCAAGCACGCAGTAGTATAACGGTATGCCTGTTCGTAATGGTCGCGGTCGATCCTGCGGTAATCCAAAGCGTATTTTTCGTCTTCGGAAGATATTCTGACGTTGGCGCCCGTGCCGGACGAAGCAAAATAGCTTTCATGCCCAAGTTTCAGGAAATATTCGTACATGCTGAGGTTTTGCGAACCGTCAACGATGCTGGTAGCATTCCTGAACGTATAAGTTTCGTCGGTATCGTAGAAATTGTAATCGCGATGTCTGAATTGATAGTGATATCCGAACAAAGTCATGGGTTCCGTCATGTTATCGACTTCGTATGCCTCCGGAGAGGTCGCGGAAGTAACGATAGGCATATCGGCATATTCGCGGAAGGAGAGGAAATAGCTTAACGTATCGTAATCGTACATTTCCTCGCGCATATAGTTGATAAGTTTCTTATAATCCGCGTAAGAACCGGTAGTTTCACTGCCTTCCAAGTATGCCATCTTACCTTTGTCGATCTCCGCGTCAAGGTCTGCCAGGTCTTTGTATTCGCTTTCGGTTTTTGCGAATTCGGCTTCGTAAGCGGGGATCATGACGTTTTCAACGACATAGGTCGAATATTCCAACAGCGCTATTGCGGTCAACGCAAATTGGTCGCCGGCGTCGCCGAATATATCGAACACTTCGCCGGAGATCTTACGGTTTTTCAGGTTTATGGCGTCGGAAACTTCTTCGGAAGTAGTGAACAAACCGCCGGTACCGTTTTCTATTTCTTTTTCGTCCCAATCGTTATAGATCTCTTCCAGCTCTTCCAATTCGCGGTAATCTTGCAAAGCGGAAGCCTTTCCAAGAGTAAACTCGAAAGACTTATAGTCTTCGCGGTCGTTGTAAGCGGAATCGTCACGGGTTATGTATTCAACCATACCTTCGGTATAAGCTGCTTTTATACCCTGTTCGGAAAGCACGTTCAGGAAATCTGCCGGCGTCGAATAACAGAATATTCTTTCGACGG
>DVNF01000132.1 GCA_018714575.1 Candidatus Stercoripulliclostridium merdigallinarum | reverse complement strand
CCAAAGAAATGAACTATAGGTAAATTTTACCATTTTCTGTTTGCCGTTACAATAGCTTTTTTAAACTTTTTGTCGCCGCAACGTATGGTGTCCCGAATTTAGGACATTTTACCTGTTGTGACCAATTCTCTTTGCCGCTTATTCCGCCCAAATCAGCGTCCGCCGCTCCTGCATTTCGTTTTGTCGGCGCCTTTTACGCCGCTTTTTTCGCTTTCTTCGCTTTCCTTTTTATGAAATTATGCTTTTTCGGCTTAAATACCTTTATAATAGCGCAAGAAGAGTTGCATAAGAATAAATTATATGGTAATATATCCTTAATCTTACTTTTAGGAGAACGATATGGAACTTACTACCAACCAACATGTTCTGGATTTCGTAAAGAAATACGTTGACCTGATGCAACCCGATAACGTGGTTTGGATCGACGGAAGTAAAAAACAGCTGAACGAGCTGACCAAGATTGCCGTTTCTACGGGAGAAATTTATAAATGCAATCAAAAGCTCCTGCCCGGCTGTCTGTATCACCGCACCGCGGTCAACGACGTTGCCAGAGTTGAAGGCAGAACTTTTATCTGCTCTCGCGAACAAAAAAACGCAGGTCCCACCAATAACTGGATGGATCCTCAAGAAGCTTATAAAAAGCTGGACGCTATAGCCGACGGCTGCATGAAAGGCAGAACTATGTACGTTATCCCGTTCAGCATGGGCAAGATCGGTTCCCCGTTCGCTAAATACGGCATCGAGCTGACCGACTCTATTTACGTCGTCTTGAACATGGCGATCATGACGCGCGTTTCCGCTAAGGTTTTGGCAAAACTGAAAGACTCCGACGACTTCGTTCGCGGCATCCACAGCAAAGTCAACCTGGACGAAGAAAACCGTTATATCTGCCAATTCCCCGAAGACAATACCATTTATTCGTTGAACTCCGGTTACGGCGGCAACGTTTTGTTGGGCAAAAAGTGCTTCGCTTTGAGAATTGCCAGCTACCAAGGCTGGAAAGAAGGCTGGATGGCTGAACACATGCTGATCCTGGGCGTTCAAAAACCCGACGGCGATATTAAATACATCACCGCCGCTTTCCCCTCCGCTTGCGGCAAAACCAACCTTGCAATGTTGATTCCTCCGGAAACTTATACAAAGAAAGGCTACAAAGTCTTTACCGTTGGCGACGACATCGCTTGGATCCGTCGTGGTAAGGGCGGCATGCTGTACGCAGTCAACCCCGAAAACGGCTTCTTTGGCGTAGCGCCCGGAACAAACGTAAAATCGAATCCGAACGCTCTTGCTACTACCAAAAGAGACACTATTTTCACGAACGTCGTTTACGTTCCCTCCACAAAGACCGTTTGGTGGGAAGGATTGGATAAGAATCCTCCGAAGAACGCTTTGGATTGGAAAGGCAACAAATGGCACGCAGGTATGGTCGACGCTGACGGAAAACCCATCAAAGGCGCTCATCCGAACTCCCGCTTCACCGCTCCCGCTAAGAACTGCCCCTGCTTGTCTTCCGAATTCGAAAATCCGAAGGGCGTACCGATCTCGGCTATCATCTTCGGCGGCAGACGTGCAAAAGCCGCACCGTTGGTCTATGAAGCTCGCGATTGGAAACACGGCGTATTCGTCGGCTCTATCATGGCCAGCGAAACTACCGCTGCCGCCGCAGGCGCTGTCGGCGTAGTTCGTCACGATCCTATGGCTATGTTGCCCTTCTGCGGATACAATATGGCGGATTACTTCCAACATTGGTTGGATATGGGCAAAAAGGTCAAGAATAAACCGAAAATCTTTAACGTCAACTGGTTCCGTACCGATGACGAAGGTCACTTCCTGTGGCCGGGATTCGGCGATAACATGAGAGTTTTGGATTGGATCATCCAACGCTGCGAAGACGCTGTTGACGCCGTCGAAACTCCTATCGGTTACATGCCGAAACCCGAAGATATCAACCTGGAAGGCTTGGATATGTCCGTCGAAGATCTGAAGAATATCCTGGATTGCGACAAGAAGGTTTGGACCGCCGAAGCCGAAGATATCGAAAATTACTATCGCACCAAGTTCGGCGATACTCTTCCGAAAGAACTGTATGCAGAACTTGCAAAGCTGAAAAAGAACCTGAAAAAGCGTTCGATGTAATTTAGCTCCTCATGATAAAATCGCCGTCCGATACGGACGGCGATTTTTTTGATTTTAATACTTTTCGGATTTCCGACTTTCCTATTTTATGACTTTGTACAAAAAATGTTAATTCCGTAACTGACGGCAGTCGGTAAAATTTATTCGGGTAACAAAATGTTTTCTACGACTACCTCGGGGACTTCGCCGGAAATCGTTATCAGCTTTCCGCCTATCATGTCGTCGTCGTGATAGATTTGGCGAGTACTCTTTACTCCGTAATGCAAGCCTACTCCCATATACTCTACGGAATAATCGTTGACGTGGTCGTGCCCTACGAACACGTCCGTAGTCGCGCCCAATTGCTTTATCTTATCGAACATACCCATATTCACCAATGCATGGCATTCGTCTTCGCGTCTTTCGCCGAATCCGGTTGCGGGATCGGAACCGTTGATTTGCCATTCGTCGTAAGCGATTTTGAATTCCGGCAAGGGGATATGGAAAAACATCAAGGATTTTTCGTACCCGGACGCTATCAATCCGCGTTGCAACCAATCGTACCAATAAATTTGCCCTGCTTCGAACGTGCCGTAAGAAAACTCCGGATAATCGTCTATGTACGTGCCGGAATCCATCATTATCAGGGAATAATACGGCGCGCCGTTCCTGGTTATGTTGACCGCGTAATTTCCTAAACCGCCTATATTTACAGGACCGTTTTTGTATAAAGAGTGTTCGGCGTTTTCGTAAATTTCGCCCATATAATATTTATCAGCCCTGCCTTCGTCGTCATGATTCCCGAACGTGACCGCCCAAGGTATCCCTATATCCGCAAACAGCTCTGCAACGTGTTCGACGTAAAAATTGTTTTCCACCGTCATCACTAAGTCGCCCGTTATTACGATCATATCCGGATCGGCAATTTCAACGGTACGCCGTATCAGCTCGTCGCTTTTAGCTATCTTGGATCCCGCTCGGTAATGTAGGTCTGTAAGTTGCAATATCTTAAAATCGTTGCCGGTCATTTCTATCGAGGCAATATCGTCGATATCGAACGTAGAATTACCGTCGATATCTATCTCCGTCCACACGTTATCGTAATCCGGCGCGGAAGGAAGGCGTATATATACGCCCATCAGCGTGATTCCCGTTATCAACGCAGCCAATAAAATTACTGTGATCGCTATCAATAGAGCTCGGTTTCCGGTCATAGTTATCCCTTCTCGTTACAATGGAATATAATATATCATTCCTGCTGCCGCGGAAATCAATATCAAAGCTATCGGGGGAATTTTCTTTTTTGCAATCAGCCTGTACGACAACGCTATGCCGCCGACTATAGCAAAAATTATCAACGCATGGAAATTGAATTCGCCTTTGACGGAAAAATCATTGTAATTAGCATAAAAGCATTGCACCAACAATAAAAGTCCCGTGGAAATGATCAGTCCCCAAATTATCGGAGTTACCCCCTTCATCGCAGCTTTGACGTATTTATTTTTGGAAAAGTTCTTAAAGACCGCGGCGATCACCAGAATTATCAGGAAAGCCGGGGTTACTACCGCCGTAGTCGCCAATAAACTTCCCCAAAAACCCGCCAGGTTGCTGCCCACAAAAGTGGCGATATTTATGGCAATCGGTCCCGGAGTCGATTCGGCGATAGCTATATAATTCCATAGCATATCCTCGGTCAGCCATCCGCGCGCCAATACCTCGTCGCGGATTATCGGGATCATACCGTAGCCGCCGCCGAAAGAAACCGTACCTATTTTTAAAAAAGCTATCAGGATTTCCAGATAAATGCTCATAACAAATC
>DVNF01000131.1 GCA_018714575.1 Candidatus Stercoripulliclostridium merdigallinarum | reverse complement strand
TCCCGTAATATCTATTTCGGAAGCCGAAAATAGTGAATTTGCCGAAACACCCATATCTTAAAAACCCTTGGCAAAATACTTTAAAAAGTCTGTCGTATCGGGAACCGACTTGAAATTATGCCGAATAAGTGGTATTATTGCATATAATATTAGAAATGCAAAAATGAAAGAAGGAGAAAGCATGAAAAACATGAAAAAGATAATTGCTGTTTGCGGCAATGCCGCAGTACCGGAAGAATCTATAAATTATAAGCTTGCATACGAGACAGGAAAGGCCATAATCGATCACGGTTACAGAATGCAATGCGGAGGCTTGGACGGCGTAATGTTGGCTGCGTGTAAGGGAGCAAGGGCTTCGGAAAAGTACACCGACGGCGACATCATAGGTTTACTGCCTTCGTTTAATCCAAAATCGGCAAACGAATACGTCGACGTCATTATCCCCACAGGTCTGGACGTTTTCAGAAACGTCATCGTTGCGTCGGCGGCGGCTGTGATAGCGGTAGGCGGCGGCGCGGGCACGCTGTCGGAAATAGCTAACGCTTGGGCGTTGAAGAGGCTGGTAGTAGGGTATAAAAACGCCGAAGGCTGGAGCGCGAAACTTGCCGATACCCGCTTGGACGACAGAGTACGTTATCCCGATATTCCCGAAGACAGGATCTACGGAGTGACCGACGCGGAATCGGCTTTGCAGATCATAGATCGATATGTGGAAAGGTACGATACTTATCACATGGGGATCACCCCGGGCGACAAGTAGAGTGCAGAGGGAAATTTCACTTGGCTTTGACAGGATTGACAGGAATAGTACCTAATTGCATTTTTATATTGATTAATTACGCGCGGTAGTATATAATTTAAATAAGTAAGCACTTCAGGGGATTGAAAATGCGCAACCTATCGGAACAAAAGAAAACTTTTTCACCGCTTATAGCGTTGTTTTTCATGGCGATAATCTTCGCCATTATCTTCTTGGTGTTTTACTTGAATGCGATCGACATAACCGCTTCCGTATTCGGTATCAGGTTTTACGATTTCGAGGACGAATTGGTCAAAGTAGACGATTACGACATCGACGAAGGCGACGCCATGTTATACATGGAAAAAGGCTCCAAGGTCATTTTGAAAGTCATCGGATTCGATGAAATGAAAGAAAACGACGTTATAGCCTTTTACTATAACGACGAAGGCGAAGACATAATCGTCACTCAGATATACAAGGGCAAGGACGTCGGCTTTGACGGCGAAACCGTGTATTACGTTCACGATCTGGATAACGCGGAAATCAATGCCGTCAATATTGCCGCGGATCACTTGTTGGGAGTTTACGTGGCGCACGTCCCGGTATTGGGTACGATCAGCGCGTATCTGACGGCTAATACGGCGTTGATGTACGGTTCGTTGGTAGTGCTTGCGTTGATCTTGTTCGGTATCCCGATAGCGGTGTTCGTTATAAGGTTGAAAAAGCGCCGTATCGGCAGCCCCTTCCCGGAAGGAGTAAATATCAACAAGCTGAGTACTGAAAACCTGTATATCTATGAAAACATGCGCAAATTCTTTGAAACCGCCGGAGTATTTACCATAGACAAAGGTTACGATTGCGACTTGATCTATATCAACAAGCGTCTGTTCGCCGTGTTGCATTGCACGAACGGCAACATGTACGTCAACATAAACAAAAACTTCCAAAGATACGACGGAAAGATCGATCGCGCAGGGTACATATGTATTCCGCACGCCAGCTCCATTCAAACGGCGCAAAAGCGGGTCAATTCCATCTATCGCGCATATTTCAACGACTTTAAATACAAAGTAGGCCGCGTCAGACGATAATCGGTCGATAATCGGCAGAAAATAAATTATTCGGATTGCGGCGTAGCCGTAGCCGAAGCTTTAGTAAAAATAAAAGCGTCCCGATAGGGGCGCTTGTTATTTAATTTAACACTTCCTTTCATGCGCGGAAAAATGTGGCTTTCGAACCGCCAGGAGCCGCTTTGCGATTATAGCACCGACAAGAACAGTAACATTACCGGAATGGTTACGATGGACAGCAACGTCGAAACGGTGACTTCTTTTGCGGCAAGCGCCGAATCTTTGTCGTACAGCGTGGAAAACATAATGACGTTTTGGGCGCAAGGCATTGCCGACATAGCTATCAGGTTCAGGCTGATTGATTCCACGTTCATGAACAGCGACATCAAAGCAGTCAACGCCACTCCGAACAGCGGAAAGAAAATCAGCTTTATTCCCGTGGCAATATAAACCCTGCCGTCCGCGAACAACTCGCCAAAGCGGATATCGGCTAGTTTTAAGCCCAACAACACCATTGCCAACGGTCCTACCATATCGGAAAACAGCCCGATAACTTCCTGAATACCGGAAACTACTTTTAAAGCCGCACCCGTCAGCCCTTCGGCTTTTATAAAGTTCAAATTCAATAAAAACAACGGTAAAGCCAATATAAAAGAAAGCGTGGGGGGATTTAGCAACGCGCGTTTCAGGCTGATATGCCGTTTATCGCCCGTCAAAGCGAAATTTCCGACCGTCCAAGCCATCAGATTAAACGCGACTACCGAAACGGTAGCGTATAAAATAATGACGTAATCGCCGGGAGCCATCAACTGTAAAAAGGGGATGCACATATACCCGACGTTGCCGAAGGCTCCGCCGTAAGCGATAACGCCTCCGACGTCCTTTCCGAATTTGGTAAAGCGCATTGCAAACGATCCGACAGCCAAGACCGCGCCTATCGTAACGCAGGTAAACACGAACACGATGACTATATTGATCAAGACTTCGGGATCGTATGCGGTGTTCAAAAAGGAATCGAAGGTAACGAAAGGTTGCAGGATATACAACAACATTACCGACAAAAATTTGACTGCGCTTTCGGTATTTACCGAACGCATTTTGCCGAGGATGAACCCCGGTACAGCCATCAATAAAAGCATTCCGACGGATATCGCACCCGTCAAAAACAGATCGCCCATTATTCCATTATCCCGTAAGTGACTAAGATTTCTTTTACTGCGTTTAGTTCCCTGTAACCCATATTATAGTATCCCAAAGCGTATGAAAGACCCATAAAAGCGACTTTCATCAGAATGGGATTGTCGAATTCCAAAACGTACAGAGTTCCCTTTATCATGTCGGTCAGATCGCGCCTGGAATCCTCGTCCAGCCGATCGGTCGCGTAGACTTCTGTCAGCAGAGTTTTTAACCAAGTTTCGACTTCCTCTTTTTCGGGTTCGGGAATTACCGAAGGGGTAATTTCGTCACGTTCTCCGACTATGGCGTTTTCGCCGTTCAGTAAAGAACGGAATGCGCGCGCGAAAGGCTTTATTACGGTTTCTATGAACTTTTGGAAACAGCCGTTAGAGGTGGAGTCGGGGAAGTATTTGGTAACGAAGTCCGTGACGGAAATTTTCCTTTTATCGAATTCCAACAATAAGCCCACAGTCAAAGCTACGGCGCTTTTATTTGATTTCGGCAGGACGAATTCTCCCGTTTCGGTGCATTTTTGCATTTCGGAAGAAAACGAAGTCGTGCTTGCGGCTTCCCTGACCACGTGCAAATATTCGGGCGTTATTACCAAAGTACGCAATAAATTGGAAAAGGCTCTGTCTACGATAATCAATTTAGAGTCGCATATCGCCTTGATACATTGATCGAATTTATCGGTTATCTGCATTTTACCCTCCCGAATTTTACTAGCTATATATACTATATCACAAATTTCCCGATATGTCTTGCAAATGGCGTTATTTTATTGTATAATCGAAAAGGAATCCGTTGCCATAGCAACAAAATTTTTGTAGGGAAAAGGAGTAGAAAATGAATATTTTCAGGATTTTAAAGAAAAATAAGTTATTTTTCGATTTTGACGACAAAGAAATCAACAAAATGTTTGATTGCTTACACGGACATATAAACAAATATTCGCGCGGCAGAGTCGTAGCCGAGGAGGGAGCGCCGGTACAGGAAATAGGCATTATTTTGGAAGGGAGCGCCGTAAAATTTCTGCGCAAACCCGACGGCAGCCTGGTAAATTGCGGCGAATTGACGGTAGGCGATATGTTCGGCGAAGTCGAAGGATATACCGATGAAAAAGTATTTTCCACTTCCGTAGTTCTGGCAGAGGATTCTACGGTATTGTACGTTTCGATTCCTTCGATAGTCAAACAGTGTTCGAATAACTGTCCCCACCATCAAAAGCTGTTGGAAAACATGCTTTCCTGCCTTGCTAACCGTATCGATTTAATGAATATCGATCAAAAATACCTGAAGATAAAGAGCATGCGCGGCAAGATATCCAAACTTTTCTACGACAAATACCTGCAACAAGGCACTCCGACCATTCACTTGGGATTCAACCGTAACGAAATGGCGGAGTATTTGAACGTGTCCCGTCCGTCCATGTCCAGGGAAATGATAAACATGAAAAACGACGGCATTATTTCATACCGTAAGGACGAAATAGTCATTCACGACGTCGACAAGCTGAAAGAGCTTGCCGATATGGCAAAATAGACTGTCTATGCCCTCAGGATATATAGCTTTGATCGTAATTTGTTGCGTGTTGGCAGCCGTTTTGATCGGAGCTTTCGTCACGTTGTTTTTATTGGTGAGATCCTATTTAAAACCCGAAAAACGCTCCGACGAGGACTTGATCGTTCACGAGAAAGATGTAAAGAAGTTTTCGGACGAATGGTTAAAGGAAGAGTATGTTCCCGTATGGACAGAATCCCGCTTCGGATATCGGTTGAAGGGTTATTTTTACGATTTCGGATTTGCTGAAACGGTGGTCTGTTTGCACGGTCATAACGCTTCGCACATTTCCCAATTAAAGTATATGGAGCTGTTCAAGAAGCTGGGATACAACGCTTTTTTGCCCGACCACAGGTATTCCGGAAGCTCCGGCGGCAAGTATATAACTTTTGGCGCGAAGGAAAAGATCGACGCTGCGGATGCGATAAATAACCTGAAAACTTTGCGCCCGGACGTAAAGATCGCCGGTCTTTTCGGGGAAAGCATGGGCGCGGCAACGGCGATGTTGCTTGCTCCGGAAATTCCCGATTTGGGATTCCTGATAGAATATTGCGGGTACGCAAACTTCGAAGGTTTGTTATCCGGGTTTTTGAAAAACAAAACCTTCAGGAAGCTTGGAGTAGCGTTGATCGGCATGGTGACGAAGGCGTTTTACGGATTTTCGCCAAAGGAATGCGACGCAGCCGAGGCTTTGACAAAAACTCGTTGTCCTCTTCTGATCCTGCATTCGCGCGCCGACCAAGTCGTGGCTTTCGAAAACGCTTTGATTCTGAAAGGCGTCCGACCCGACGCCGAAACGGTGTTCTTCGATGATTCGTTGCATGCTCGTTCGCTGTGCGTCTATCCGGAACGCTTCGAAAGCGCGGTAGTCGATATTTTGGAACGGTATGACCGATCGAAACAATTAAAATCGGTATAATGTTATAATTAATTCTGAATTAAAAAGGTAATTTACATCGGCTTTTCGGAGGGGAGCTTATGGCAAATGCCGGGATAGAGCATTTAAAGCGCAAAATCAGCAAAAACTTGTGGGAGAAGAGGCAGGAAATGTCGCAGGAGTCTATGCCTGATCCCTTCAAACCCGCTCGTTCGATAAACATTTCCAAACGCGCCGTGGTGATCGGAGTCATAGTAGTGTTGGCGCTGTTTATCACCGCCTACGTTTTGACTTTCGTATTGGAAAAAGGTACATATCAAAGGGATCCCGAAGGTTCGATTATCCCGGGAACTTACGTCGCAGACCCCACCTTGGACGGCATTGCATGGTGGCAGGTCATTTTGGCGCCCGTGATGATCTTGTCGCCGACGTCGGAAGGCTTTATGACGGTTTGGGCGATAATAATATTGCTGTTTATTATAGGCGCCGTGTTTACCGCCATGGACGCGACCGGCATCATGGTGTACATGGTGGAATATTTAAACCATAAACTAGGGCACAGAAAATATCTGTTGATGTTCATGTTGTCCTTTGCGTTCATGTTTTTGGGCAGCAGCGCCGGGATGTTCGAGGAAATGATCCCGTTGGTTCCCGTCGTAGTCATGTTGTCCTATGCAATGGGCTGGGACGCGTTGGTAGGACTGTCGATTTCGGTAATTGCCGCCTGTTTCGGATTCTCCGCAGGAGTGATAAATCCGTTTACCGTCGGAGTGGCGCAAACGATAGGCGGCTTGCCGATGTATTCGGGGATTGCTCCAAGGTTGCTGACTTTTGCGTTGGCGTATATCATTTTAATGGCGTTTATATATCCTTACGCAAAAAAAATCGAACGCCACCCCGAAAAATCTCCCGTTTACAAAGCCGATTTGAAACGCAAACAGGACTTTAATTTCCGTATAGACGATTTTACGGAGGACAAAGGCAAAAACAAAGCTTTGGTATGGTTCGGCGTATGGATGTTGATAGTGGTGGGAGTGGCGATCTCGTCTATAGTCATTCAGGCGCTTGCCGATTACATGATGTATATCATTCTAGCCATTTATGTGATAGCCGGAGTAGGCGCTTCGGTAATGTGCGGGCTGAAAGGCAAAGCGCTGTTTAAAGAACTTGGCAAAGGAGCGTTGACTTTATTGCCCGCGGTGATTATGATATTGATTGCGGGCGGAGTGCGCTACATAGTCGAAGAAGGGGACATCATAGATACCATTCTGTTCCATTTCATCAACCTTGTCGGCGATTCGGGCGGCTTCGGAACGACGATGATATTATATCTGATAATATTCGTGTTCGAGCTGTTCATTCAATCGGGTTCCGCAAAAGCTTTCCTGCTGATGCCGATGATATTCGATATATGCACGCTGGTATCTATCGATCCGCAGATAGCTGTCCTGGCATTCGTATTCGCGGACGGTTTTTCCAACGTGATATTGCCTACGAACGCAGGGTTGCTGCTGATTTTAGGCTTGACGACGGTGGACTACGGAACATGGTTCAAATGGAGCCTGAAAATTCATCTGACGTTGTTTGCCGCAACGATAGGAGTGTTGGCTCTGTCGCAATACGTAATATTCGCTTAACGGCGAAGCAAATAATTAAATAAAATCGGAGGTTCGTTATGACCGAATTTGAAAAAATAAAAAGCAGAGATCAAAAATACTTTATGAATACCTATGCTCCGGCAGACATAGCGTTCGTTTCCGGCGAAGGGTGCTATCTGACCGATTCGGAAGGCAAACGCTATATGGATTTTCTGGCGGGTATAGCCGTAAACGCTTTGGGGTACAACCACCCGATATTTACGTCGGCGATCACCGAGCAAGCTCATAAAGTGGCGGTTGTGTCCAACTACTTTTATTCCGAGCCGCGCGGCTTGATGGCGGAACAGCTGTTGAAAGGCACGCATCTGGGCAAGGCGTTTTTCGGCAATTCGGGCGCGGAAGCTAACGAGTGCGCGATAAAACTTGCCAGAAAATATTTTTACGTTCGCGGAGAAAAAAGATATAAAATAGTTTCCGCATTGCATTCTTTCCATGGCAGGACCTTGGCGACGGTCACCGCGACGGGTCAGGAACAATACAACAAACCTTTCTCGCCTTTGCCGGCAGGTATCGGAGTTTACGTTCCCTATAACGACATAGCCGCGTTGGAAACGGCTTTGGCGGATCCCGAGGTCGCCGCATTTTTGGTAGAGCCGATCCAAGGCGAAAGCGGCGTCGTCCCCGCGACGAAAGAGTATTTACAGGCGGCAAGGGAGCTGACCGAAAAGTACGGCGAGCTGTTGATTTTCGACGAAGTGCAAAGCGGCGCCGGCAGAACGGGAACATTTTGGGCGTTTGAGGGCTACGGCATAAAGCCCGACATAGTCACCGCCGCAAAAGGCATAGGTTCGGGCGTTCCGATCTCCGCGTGCATGGCGACCGACGAAGTGGCGGCGGCATATAAACCCGGCGATCACGGCACTACTTTCGGAGCCAATCCCTTGTGCTGTGCGGTAGGATACGCCGTTTGCAAAAAGATCCGCGAACCCGGATTCATGGAAGCCGTTACGAAAAAGGGCGAACACTTGAAAGCGGCGCTGAAGACTATCGTATCCCCCTATATAAAGGACGTCAGGGGAGTAGGCTTGTTTGTCGGTATGGAAATGGAAAACGAAGAAATCGCCACGAAAATTTATAAGACGATGTTAGAGCGCGGATACGTTTTGAACGTAGCCGGACACAAAGTCATGCGCTTCGTTCCGCCGCTGATAATCACCGAGGAGCAAATAGACGAAATGGTATCGGAGCTGAAAAAAGTCGTCGAAGCTTTATAATAAACGACAAAGAGTAAATTTGAAATCGAAAAAAGTCCACCCGATTTATACGGGTGGATTTTAGTTTTAATATTCAGTATATGAATTAAAAAATTACATATCTTTTGCCGCTTTAATGAATTCGCGGAACAGGGGGTGCGCTTTGTTGGGACGGCTCTTGAATTCGGGGTGGAACTGTACGCCGACAAAGAACTTCAAACCGGGAATTTCTATGGCTTCGACCAACCTGGCGTCGGGCGAAGTGCCTGCGATCGTCATGCCGGAGTTTTCAAAATCGGCGCGGTAGATATTGTTGAATTCATAACGGTGACGGTGGCGTTCGTAGATCAGATCTTCGCCGTAGGCGGCAGCCAAGGCTGTGCCGGGTTTGAGTTTGCAAGGGTAGGCGCCCAAACGCATCGTGCCGCCTTTCGGAATTATTCCGCGTTGATCGGGCATCAGGTCGATGACTTTGTAGGGACTGTCGTTGTCGAATTCGGCAGAGTTCGCACGGTTGAATGCCAAAACGTCCCTGGCGTATTCGATAACTGCCGTCTGCATGCCCAAGCAAATGCCCAGGTAGGGGATATCGTTTTCCCTGGCATAACGCGCCGCGGTGATTTTTCCTTCGATACCTCTGTCGCCGAAACCGCCGGGCACCAAAATGCCTTTGCAACCTTTTAACAATCCTGCGACGGTCTGCGGAGTAACGTCCTCGGCTTCGACCCAACGAATGTTGACTTTGACGTCGTTGGCTATGCCGCCGTGGTGCAATGCTTCGGCTACGGACATGTATGCGTCACGCATTTTGACGTACTTTCCGACCATTGCGATCTCGACTTCGTCCTTTGCCCTTTCCAGGCGGAAGCACATTTCCGCCCATTCGCTTAAATCGGGTTTCGGGGTCCATAAACCTAACTCTCGGCATACCACACCCGACATATTCATGCGTTCGAACATTAACGGAGCTTCGTAAATGTTCTTTACGGTCAGGCTTTCGATAACGCAATCGGGCTTTACGTCGCAGAACAACGCCAGCTTCGCCCTGGTGTCCTCGTCCAAGGGCATATCGCACCTGGTGACGACTATATCGGGGGATATACCCATGCTGCGCAATTCCTTGACGGAGTGCTGGGAAGGCTTTGTCTTTTGTTCGCCGGAGCTTGCGATATACGGCACCAAAGTCACGTGGATGAACAGGCAATTACTTCTGCCTTGCTCACGACTGACCTGGCGAATAGCCTCGATAAACGGTTGCGATTCGATGTCGCCGATCGTGCCGCCGATTTCAGTCATTACTATGTCCGCGTCGGAAGTTTGACCCACGGCATAGATGAAATCTTTTATTTCTCCGGTGATATGCGGAATTGTTTGTACGGTCTGTCCCAGGTATTTTCCTTCGCGTTCTTTATTCAGTACGTTCCAATACACCTTACCCGTAGTCAGGTTGGAATATTTATTCAGGTTTTCATCGATAAACCTTTCGTAATGCCCCAAATCCAAGTCGGTTTCGGCACCGTCCTCGGTCACGAAAACTTCACCGTGCTGATAAGGGCTCATGGTTCCGGGGTCGATATTTATGTACGGGTCCAATTTTTGTGCGGCGATCTTTAACCCGCGCGCTTTCAACAGCCGTCCCAGCGACGCCATAACGATGCCTTTTCCCAGGCCGGAAACGACGCCTCCGGTTACAAAGATGTACTTGATAATTTTTTTCGACATTATCCGGTTCCTCCTTTTGCGATATATGTTTGAATTCAGTCGTTCGAATAAATCGATCGTTTTTATCAGTTCTGATAGGTTCTGAGAATACTTTCCGAAACCTCTTTTTTGGTGATCCTGCGATTCATCGCTTCGCGTTCGATATAATGGTGAGCTTCGTTTTCGGACATGTTCAATGCCGACATCAACACGGCTTTTGCCTGCGAAACCATTCTGAGTTCGCTAAGGCGCGAAGCCATTTTTTCTTTTTCGCGGCGGATTCGCCCGGCGCCGGCAGCGCTTGCGGCAAGTATGGCGGACAGCATATCCTGTCTGATAGGCGGTTCCAAAACAAAAACGCCTTTTTCCTGTAGGCGGCGTTTTACTCCTTCCGATGGACGTTGCGTCAACCAAATGAATGCCGAAAAACCCGTTGAAGCTACGAAATCCACAAAATCCGCGGCTTGTTCGGAATAGGGCGAATATAAAAATATGCAATCGAAATCGCGTGATTCGGCAAGGGCGGCGGCGTCGGTAAGATTGTCGGATAGAGTCGGCGACATACCCGCAGTTTTTACTACGTCAGCGAGTTTGTCGGCATTCTTCTCGGCAACTACTAATGCTATCATAGCCCTGTCCTCAAAAATATGTATGGTAATATAATATATAGGGGGTTTTCAGGTCAACGGATGTTGAAAATTTTTCTAAAGATAAACATTATTTTTTTCTAAGGCTTAATTTTTAAATATACTTGACTTAGCAATATCGATAATATAAACTGTATGTTGTTCTCCACCATTGAAAGCTACCGCAAAAACGCGGCGAAAAAGCAAAGAATTTGGGATAATTGCCTAAATTTTTTAAAATTCCGAGCGCCTTTAAACGCTTAGGAGGAATATGATAAAAGAAATTTTCGGTTCGTTGGTTTTTAACGATGCGGTGATGGCGGCAAAGTTACCGCCTGAAACCTACAAAGAGTACAAAGATTGTATTCGTTTGGACACTCCACTTTCGAAAGAAGCAGCAGACGTAGTCGCAAACGCCATGAAAGATTGGGCGATCGAACGCGGTGCGACGCACTTTACTCATTGGTTCCAACCGATGACGGGAGTAACCGCGGAAAAGCACGAAAGTTTTCTTTCGCCCACCCGTGACGGCAAAGCCATCATGGAATTTTCGGGTAAAGAACTGATAAAAGGCGAACCCGACGCCTCCAGCTTTCCTTCGGGCGGCTTGCGCGCCACTTTCGAAGCCAGAGGCTATACTAATTGGGACCCGAGTTCTTACGCTTTTATAAAGGACGGAGTTTTATGTATCCCGACCGCGTTCTGTTCTTATACGGGCGAGGCGTTGGATAAAAAGACGCCCTTGTTAAGGTCGATGGAGGCTGTAAACAACGAATCGTTACGCTTGTTGAAAGCTATCGGGGAAAAAGACGTAAAGCACGTCTATACCACGGTCGGAGCCGAACAGGAATATTTTTTGGTTTCCAAAGAAGATTTTGCCGCCAGAAAGGATCTGCGTTTTACGGGCAGGACTTTGTTCGGAGCACGTCCTCCTAAAGGTCAGGACCTGGAAGACCATTATTTCGGACCCGTCAATCCGATAGTATCCGAATATATGAGGGACCTGGACGAAGAGCTTTGGAAGCTGGGCGTCGCCGCAAAGACCAGACACAACGAAACGGCGCCCGCGCAACACGAATCGGCGCCGGTATACGGCACCGCAAATATAGCCGTGGACCACAACCAACTGACAATGGAGGTCATGAAGCGCGTCGCCGCAAAGCACGGTTTGGTATGTTTGCTGCACGAAAAACCTTTTGCCGGCGTTTCCGGATCGGGGAAGCACAACAATTGGTCGTTGGAAACGGACGCAGGGGTAAATTTACTTGCTCCGGGCACTCATCCGTATACAAATTCCAGGTTTTTACTATTCCTTTCTGCGGTAATTACCGGTGTGGATAATTACGGAGATCTGTTAAGGATCTCGGTTGCGGGCGCCGGCAACGATCACAGGCTGGGAGGTCACGAAGCTCCGCCCGCCATAGTATCGATGTTTTTGGGCGACGAGCTGTGGGAGATGTTGAACTGCATAGCTTACGACCGCCCGTACGTAAAGCAGGGCGGACTAAGCGTGGAAACGGGCGTACACTTCCTGCCCAGGTTCGAAAAGGATTCTTCCGACCGCAACCGCACTTCGCCGTTTGCTTTTACGGGAAATAAGTTTGAATTCCGTATGCCCGGCGCTTCGATGTCGGTATCCGAACCCACCACAGTATTGAATACGATCGTTGCCGACGCGCTTCGCGGCTTTGCGGAACGTATCGAGGGAGCGCGCGATATCCAGGCGGAAATCAAAGCCATTATCAAAGAAACGGTGTTGGAACACGGCAGGATAGTGTTTAACGGCAACAATTACTCTGCCGAATGGCGCGACGAAGCGGTAAAACGCGGCTTGCCCGACTACAAGAACACCGCGGAAGCTTTGCCGCACCTGACAGACCCCAAAAATATCGGAGTCTTCGTCCGTAACGGAGTGTTTACCGAATCGGAACTGAAATCCAGGCGCGAAATTTATTTGGATAACTATTGCAAGACTGTATCCATAGAGGCTTTGACGGCTTTGGATATGGCAAGGCAACAAATTCTTCCGTCGATCGCGGCGTATATAGCTAAATTGTCGGAGGCTGAACGCGGATTGTCGGCTATTTCCGTAGAAGCGCCCATGGCGGAGGATATGAAAAAACTGTCTTCGCTGTACCAATCCGGTAAAGAGCGCGTAGCGAATCTGGAAAGCGCGTTGTTCAAAGCGCGCGCTCGCGGCTCGGGACAGGCTGCGGCAATATTGTATGCCGAAGAAGTTTTGCCCGCAATGTTGGGGCTTCGCGTAGTCGCCGACGAAGCCGAATTGATGGTTTCCGAAGATTGCTGGCAATACCCGAAATACGATAAACTGCTCTTCGACATATAAACGTATATCAAAATGTATACCGGCGGTACCGATAAGGAAATAAGATCCGCACGAACTTTGAATGCCCGTACTTCTGTACGGGTTTTTTGCATAATACAAAGCGAAAAAACAGGACGGCAGAGTATAATAAAGGCGCGCTATGTTTGACACAGGGCGAAAATTCGGGTATAATCTATTCATTACAACATAACAACCGAAGAGGACGGCTATGAAACTTTTAGAGGACATGATTTTACGGTACGGCGAAGTCAGACCGGGAAACGTATTGAAAGTCGACAGTTTTTTAAATCATCGGATCGACGTTAAATTGGTAGAAAAGCTCGGCGAAGAATTGTACGAAGCCTTTAAAAACGATAAAATCACAAAAGTTTTAACGATCGAGTCTTCGGGTATAGCCATAGCCATGATGACGGCGTTGAAATTCGGCGTCCCCATGGTGTTTGCGAAAAAAAGAAAGACGATAAACCTTTCCGACGACGTCTATACCGCTCCGGTACACAGCTATACCAATAACCGCGATTACGAAGTTATGGTCAGCAAAGACTACATAGGAAAGGACGACGTCATTTTGATAGTCGACGACTTTTTGGCAAACGGTTGCGCCCTTAGGGGTTTGATCGATATCGCTCACCGCGCCGGAGCCACCGTTGCGGGCGCAGGTATCGCCATCGAAAAAGGCTTCCAGGGCGGCGGCGACGTCCTCAGAGCGGAAGGTCTGAAGATCGTATCCCTTGCCATCATCGAAAGAATGAGCGACGACTCTTTGGAATTCAGAAGATAACGACTAAAATTCGGCGGGCGGTTTGCCCGCTTTTTAATAAACTTAAACTTAAATTTAAACCTAGACTAAGGCTTGAACTTAACGGAGAGGAATATGGCAGATTATCCCGAAAAGATTTTGGACGGCAGGGCGGTGGCAAAGCACATAGAGGCGGAAGTCGCTGCCGAAATAGAACGTAAAATGGCGGCGGGCGCCACTCGTCCGATATTGGCGACGATAATAGTCGGCGAAAATCCTTCGTCGGTGACTTACGTCAGGATGAAAGGTAACGCTTGCAGGCGCGTGGGTATAGAACCCAAAAAAGTAGAACTTCCCGAACAAACGACGACGGAAGAACTGCTTTCCGTTATCGACGAATTGAATGCCGATCCCGACGTTTACGGCATTTTGTTACAACATCCGGTGCCCCGTCAAATAGACGAACGCGCCTGTTTCGACAGGATCGATCCCGAAAAGGACGTGGACGGGGTAGGAGTAAACTCCCTGGGAAAAACGGCATTGGGACTTCCCGGCTATCGCGCCGCCACGGCGCAAGCCATAATGAATATTTTGAATTACTACAATATACCTCTGCAAGGCAAAGAGGCGGTAGTCATCGGCAGATCTCCGATTTTGGGAAAGCCGGTAGCGATGTTGTTGCTGAACGCAAATTGCACCGTGACCGTCACGCACACAAAGACCGTGGATATCGATAAAGTAGTGCGCCGCGCCGACATAGTCGTAGCCGCCTGCGGCGTGCCGCGCTTCGTAAAACCCGAATGGGTAAAGCCCGGCGCCGTCGTCATAGACGCAGGGTATAACGCAGGAAATATCGGCGACGTCGACGAAGGCGCGTTCGAGAACGCTTCGTTGATGACTCCCGTACCCGGAGGAGTCGGTCCTGTGACCATAGCCACATTGATACAACAAACGCTGTTTTCGTTTTGCAAAAGAAATAAATAATAGGGAAAAGCAAGAAAAATCTTCGCCGAATTTTCGGCAAATCGGATTTATAAGGCATTTATAAAAATACAAAAGAGGCTGTCGTGATTTAATCGACAGCCTCTAATATCATAATATTTATATTACCGATTTTCTATAAACGGGCAAGCTATTTGACTTCCGACAAAGCAAAAGTCGTGAATTTGATGTTTTCGTGTTTGGTGCAATCTTCGAACAACACGGCTATAGTGCCGTCGGGCAGCTGTGCGGCGGAGGAATAGACGAATTCGCCGTCGGTGATCACCATACTGCGGGGGAATGTTTTGCCGCCGTCAAAAGAAAGCCTTGCCGTTCCCAGGCGGCGTTTTTTAGGATCTGCCGCGTTGATGGTCAGAATTGCCTCTTTGCCGTTCTCCTCGACCCGTAAAGCGGTGATTTGGCAAACGCATTGGGGCAGTTGTTCGTGCAAAACGGGCTCTGTCCAGGTAATGCCGCTATCTAAGGAACGGGAAACCATAATCAAGCGTTTGGGATGATGATTCCTTAAAAACCATACCAATTCCCCGGAATCCAATTCGACTACCTGGCTTTCGGTAAGGTAAGTTCTCATCGGGAAAATCAAGGGGTTTTCTTTGCCGATATATCTGCCGCGGATAGGGGGCGTGTCGGTGACCGACCAAGTCTTTCCGCCGTCGTCGGAGTAAATCAGGGCGGTAGTCAGTTTCATGGGCAGTTTGCCTAATCCGTAGTAAATCGGGAAAATCAATCTGCCTGCGTGCTCGCCGTGGCGCAGTTGAATTCCGTTTGCGGGACCGGAGCCTATGAAGTGCCACTTTTTGCCTTTTACCGAGGGGTTTAGCTCCAGGGGCTTTGACCAGGTTTTGCCGTGGTCGTCGGAACGTATCAGCATCAGGAACGAAGTTTCGTACAGTTTATATCCGCCTTCGCCGGTCAATACGTTGCCGCCGCTCCAGGTGCCGTCTTCGGCGACCGCATATTTTTCGGAGCCTGACTCGTCGACCATTTCTCCGTCCTTCCACAAGAATTTTTTGCCGTTTCCGGTAACGATCCTGGCTCCGTTTTCATAGCCGGTACCTTTTTTGCAATTCAGAATACCGATTCCTGCGGGAGTCATCGAATATAACATAAATATGGCGTCCTGTTCGGCGTCGTACAGCATAGCGGGATCTATAGCCGCGGCGGAATGTTTTTTGTCCTTACCCACCATTTGAACGGCGGTAATCTGTTCCGACCAGGTCTTTCCTCCGTCTACGGAAGTGCGCACGACTTTATCTATGCGGTTGGGGTTGTCGGATCCGGTAAAAAAGCGTTCGTCCGCAGCCGCCACCAAAGTGCCGTCCTTTGTAACTACCACGGACGGAATGCGATAGTTTTCGGCATTGCCCGTATCTTTGGAAAAAACAATAGAAAAATTATCCATAATACCTCCTATTTCAATCATTATAAAATAAAACTCCGTTTATATCAAGCTAAACGCTAAAGTTTGCGCGAATTATAGGGACTTTACAACGCTCGGGTGCCCCCCGACTTGCAAAAGCGGCACGAATATGATAAAATTGCAACATCAAAATATCGGACAAGGAACGATGAGAAAAGCCGGCATAATTATTAATGCGTATTGCAAACCCGTAAACGTGCTGTTTCAGGCGGAACGCCTGAAACAGGAGCTGAAAAAGGTCGGTTTCGAGGCGGACATTATTAAAAACCGCTATTTTTTGTGTCAAATAAACGACGGCGGTTCGATAGGTTGCAAAGCCGATGACTACGAATTCGTTATTTATTTGGATAAGGATAAATATATTGCCCGGATGTTGGAAAAGAGCGGTTTACGCTTGTTCAACAACTTCGACGCCATAGAAAAATGCGACGACAAGATGACCACGGCGATCTGTCTGTCGGGATCGGGT
>DVNF01000130.1 GCA_018714575.1 Candidatus Stercoripulliclostridium merdigallinarum | reverse complement strand
CGTTAATCCAGAACGCTATGCCCGCCAGCCCCGAATGGGAATCGATAGCCACCATCGGAGGTCTGCCCAATATCTTTTCGGTGTCGAAGATGTTGTATATCTCCTTATCCTTCATCATGCCGTCCGCGTGAATGCCGGCACGGGTCAGGTTGAAGTTCTTTCCGACAAACGGAGTTCTGGGCGGAATGTCGTATCCCATCTTTTTGCTGAAATACTCGGCTATCTCGGTTATGACTTCCAAATTCATGCCGCCGTCGTTACCACGTAGCGAACAATATTCCATAGCCATAGCTTCCAGCGGGCAGTTGCCCGTGCGTTCGCCGATACCAAGGAGCGTGCAGTTTACTGCGGAAGCTCCGTACAGCCAAGCCGTAGCGGCGTTGGTGACTACCTTGTAAAAATCGTTATGACCGTGCCATTCCAACAGCTCCGAAGGGATCTCCGCGTAGTGTTTTAATCCGTAAATGATGCCCTGCACGGAACGCGGCAAAGCGGCGCCGGGATAAGTTACGCCGTAGCCCATAGTGTCGCAGCAACGGATCTTTATCGGAATACCGCTTTCGTCCATCAATTCTTTCAGCTTCGAAGCAAAAGGCACCACGAACCCGTAATAGTCCGCCCTTGTAATATCCTCGAAGTGGCAGCGCGGTTTTATGCCGATATCCAAAGCCATTTTGACTATACCCAAATATTTGTCCATCGCCTGAGCGCGCGTCAGGTTCATCTTTTTGAAAATATGATAGTCGGAACAGCTGACCAATATGCCGGTTTCCTTTATTCCAAGTTCCTTTACAAGTTTAAAATCGCTTTCGGTAGCGCGGATCCAGCTGGTGACTTCCGGGAATTTCAATCCCAGATCCAGGCACCTTTTCAAAGCCTCTTTGTCGGTATCGGAATACACAAAGAATTCGCTTTGGCGGATCAAGCCGTTCTTGCCGCCCAATTTGCTCATCAGCTTATACAAATCGACTATTTCGTCGGGCGTAAAGGGGCGTTGTCCCTGTTGACCGTCGCGGAAAGTCGTATCGGTTATCCATATATCCTCGGCGCACATCATCGGCACGTGAGTAAAGTTGAACAGCGTTTTCGGGACAGATTCGTAATCGAACATTTCACGGAATAAGTGCGGTTCCTTTACGTCCTGCAATTCGTGAGTAAAGTTGTGCGTTTCCAATAAATTTACCGACTCGTTATAAAAAATTTTATCCTTCATGATCACACCTCTGATTGTATCCCGATTTTTATCTGATCCGCAGTACCGTCCGAAACGGTACAAAGCGGTATAAATTATATATGGTTATAAATGATTATAATAAGTACCGCCCTGTCGTTTTTCTGTTTAAAGCTTTGCGGCTTTTTGGCTTATGTTTTAAGATTACGCCTTTGTAAGCAAATTATTTATCCTCTATGTTACCCAGCTTCATGTTCCTGTCGTACAGCTGCAACGCCTCGACCATTTCGAACATATCGCCGTCCATAAACTCGTTTAAGTTATACAGCGTCAAGCCTATTCTGTGATCGGTCACCCTGCCTTGAGGAAAGTTATAAGTGCGGATGCGTTCCGATCTGTCGCCGGTACCCACCTGAGTTTTACGGTTTTCGGCGTATTCCTTGTCCTTTTCGGAGCGGAAATGGTCGTACAGCCTGGAATTCATTACTTTCCATGCCTTTTCACGGTTTTTGATTTGGCTGCGTTCGTCCTGACACTCTACGACTATACCCGTAGGCAAGTGGGTGATCCTGACAGCGGATTCCGTCTTGTTGACGTGCTGTCCGCCCGCGCCGCCGCTGCGATAGGTATCGATCTTGAAATCCTTTTCGTTATAATCGATGACGACTTCCTCCGCTTCCGGCAATACCGCCACGGTACACGTCGAAGTATGGACCCTGCCCTGCGATTCGGTTTCGGGCACGCGTTGCACGCGGTGCACTCCCGATTCGTATTTCATCTTTGAATAAGCGCCTTTGCCGTTCAACATAAATACGGCTTCCTTTACTCCGCCGAGCTCGGTTTCGTTCAGGTTGATCTCCTCCACCTTCCAACGCAACCTTTCGGCAAACCTGTGATACATGCGCCTCAGATCCCCGGCAAATAAGCTGGCTTCTTCGCCGCCCGCGCCGCCGCGGATTTCGATAATAACGTTTTTGTCGTCCATCGGGTCCTTGGGGATCAACAGTATCTTTAATTCGTCTATCAGCTTTTCGCGCTTTTCCTTTAACTCATCGTATTCGGCTTTGGCAAGTTCCGCCATTTCGTCGTTACCGGACATCATCTCCTTACATTCGGCGGCTTCTTGCTCGTTTTTCATATATTCGGTATATTTTTCGGCAACTTCTTCTAACGACGCGCGCTCCTTTACCAGGTTTTGCCACTCCTCGCGGCGTTTTACTACTTCCGGGTCGGAAACCAGAGTCGTCAACTCTTCGAATCGTTTCAGTATTGCTTCAAGTTTTTCGAACATATATACTCCTTGGTGGATTTTAGGACTGTTTTACTTCTGCCGCGATATTGCGATAAATCAACACGCGCGCTACGGGGGGCTGATTGTAATCCGATATTCTCTCGGAAGTCATTCCGAATATCCGATCTATGGCGTCGGCTTCGCCGATACCCGCTTCCAACAACAGCGTGCCGCCGTCGTTTAAATGCGCCCCGTACTCGGCGGCTATGCGCCTGTAAAAATCCAAACCGTCCGTGCCGCCGTCCAACGCGCGTTTGGGTTCAAAGTCCTTGACTTCGGCGTCCAAACCGTCTATGTCGTGCGACGGAATGTAGGGAGGATTGGCGAATATCAGATCGTATTTTTTGTCTATCTCGTCGAATAGATCGCTTTTTATCAATTCGACGTCGGCAGCGAATTTGTTTACGTTTTCATCGGCCAGCGACAATGCGTCCGTATCTATATCCGACGCGTCCACGTGAACGCCCGCTTCCTGCGAAACCGTCACCGCCAACGCGCCCGAACCGGTACACAGTTCCAATACCGCCGGAGCTTTGCCCGCGGCGACGTAATCGCGTATTGCGGCGACAACCGCCGTCGCCAAAAATTCGGAATCCTGCCTGGGTATCAACGCCCGCTTATCCGAAATAAACGTGCGCCCGTAAAAGTACGCTTCGCCTAAAACGTGTTGCAACGGTTTCCCCGTAGCCCTTTCCTCGGCAAGCGCTTTGGCGCGCTCCTTTACCTCCTCCGTAACAAAGCGAACGTTCTTTAACGCCGACATCGTTTCGGTATCGGTCAGGTGCATCAATATCAAACTGCTTTCGGTTTTGGCGGCGTCGCCGGCGACATTTTTCAATATCTCCGTCAGTTCGCGTTCCAAATTTTCGCGCTTTACGAAAACGACAAACGTTTGCGTGGGTCTGTCGGGATCGTTTTCCAACGCCATCGCCTCGTTAAAAGCCGCGACGGCTACCTCGATCATGCCGTCGTCAGGTTCGCGCGTAGTCAGCCTTTGGAGCGCCAAACCCGGTGCTTTCAGTACCCTAACGACGGGATTGTCGAATTTCGCCAACAGCTTCAACACTTCGTAGGAACAGCCTGCGATAACGGGTATCAAAGCTATTCTGACCAAAACTTCCAATATCGTATTCGACGGTTCCCAACCTATCAACGCAAAGAAAACGGCGTTGAATATCACCGACACCATCATGACGATAAAGATAAAGTTGGTGCCGCAACGGTCGTGATAACGAGTGTGTTTTTTGACGTTTTCGACGGTCAGCTCTTCGCCGGCTTCGTAACAAGCTATCGTCTTGTGCTCCGCGCCGTGATAGGAAAACAGTCGTTTGATCTCTTTTAACCTGCCGACCAAAGCGATGTAAATTAAAAAGATACCCACTTTAATAACGCCTATCGTCAGGTTTTCGATCAGGATCCTTGCATAACGGCTGAGTGAATCCAATTTGATCAAAGAATATAACCCCTTCGTCGCGTAAGTCGGAACGATCACGAAAACGGCGATCGCCAACAAAACGCCCAGGATAGCGCCTATAACCGCCGCAAATTTAACGGGATTGATCTTGTATTTTTCGCGTAGCTTCTTTTCGAAGGCGGATTCTTCCGCTTCCGGATCTTCGCCGTACACCTCGCCTGAACGGATCAAAGTCTTTGACCCGTCTATCAGACTGACTACAAAAGACCAAACCCCGCGAATAACGGGGATCTTGGCGATTGCAGGCTTTTCGGGTAACCTGCGACTTTCTATTTGAACGACTCCGCCGGGGTCTCTGACTGCAACGGCTTCCGCATGCGGTCCGCGCATCATAACTCCTTCCAGGACGGCTTGTCCGCCGACGGGAGAACAGTTCTTCCGTGCCATTTTAAACCTCGTGAATATTAAAATAGGTGCAGTCGCCTGCACCTACCCGGTTTGTTGCAGAAACGATTATTTCTTGCCGTAGCGTTTATAGAAGGAATCAACTCTGCCGCCTACGTCGACGATCTTTTGTTTTCCGGTATAGAACGGATGGCATTGATTGCAAATATCAACTTTCAAAACGTCTACGTTTTTGGTAGTACCCGCCCTGAACTTGGCGCCGCATGCGCATACGACATCGACAACTTTGTAATTCGGATGGATCTTTTCTTTCATTTTTATAACCTCTTAGGACTGATTTAATTTATAGTGCTTTGCTATTATATAAACAAAATAAAAATATGTCAACTGTTTTATCGCCTTTTCGGTAAGTTTTACCTACATAACGGCGTTTGTCAAACTTTAATGGCGGCAACGGTATGCGCTGCTCCTTCCGCCGAAAGCTCCTCGAACAGGTTTTGAGCTTCCTTTAACGGCACTGTTTTGTCGATAAAACCGTCAAATTTCAATATTTTCTGCGCCAACAGATTGATCGCCGCAGGAAATTCCTCTTTCGCGTGAGTGACTCCCGTAACCGTCAGATTTTTAGTGGCTATTTCGGAAATATCGCATTCCATCTTTGGATTGAACGCCGTATGCATACCGACTATTACCGACGAACCCCCCTCCGCGGTGATCGTGTACAGGTAGTTGGGACTGACTACCGAAAGCGCCTGTATTACTGTATGATCCGCCATTCTGCCGCCCGTTATGTTCCTGACCCGCAAGGAAACGTTTTCCTTGCTTTCGTCTACGGCGTAATATATCCCCGCAGACTTCGCAAGCTCTAAATACTTAGCGTCCGACGTGATCAGTACGGGAATGGCTTGGTAATACAAAGCAAGTTGAGCTATGATCAAATTCAATACCGATCCGCCTATTATCGCAACGTAATCGCCTTTTTTTACTTTTAACGAATTTATCGTCTTCAGCGCGATCGCAACGGCGTCGGTAAAAACTCCTTCCTCCTCGCGAACGTTTTCGGGAAAAGGCACGATATTGTCTATCGGAACAGAGATAAAATCCCTTAAAAAGCCGTCCTCGTCTATGCCGTACAGTCCGGGCGGAGCGTATCCCGAACCCGAATCGCCCGTATCCGTATAAGGATTTAAAATGACCTTTGCCCCTAATTTTAAACCGTATTCGTCCCTGTCCTCCGAAACTACCGCGGTAGCCATTCCGCAAGGCACTATGGGATAATCGACAGCGGCTTTCCCGTCGAATATTGCAACGTCGGAAACGGTAGGCAATATCAAGCCCATCTTCAATTTTATAAAGTTTTCCGACGCATTGTTTTCAGCTTCGGTTTCATTGAAACTTTTCTCGCCCGTGGCCTTATACAGTTTCATTGTTCCCTCCAAGTGAGTAGAATTATTATATCACTTCGGCGGCCGATTTGCAACACCGCCGTTAAAGTTTATTCATGTCGAATTTTTAAGTAAAAACCGCCTGTAGCGCGACAAAAAACGCGCCATTGTGACGCGTATAAAAGGTTTTTGCCGCAAAATCGTTGTTTTATTTATCGGTTTTTACAAAATATCAGCCAGCCTTTTTACGTCGCCCGCTCCTATCAGCATGACTACGTCGCCCGGCGCTACGAATTTTTTCAAACCGTCCCCCAAGCTTAGCAGATCGCCGTAGTAAAAACATCCGTCCCTGACGTTACGCATTTCGTTATACAGTTCGAACGCAGTCATGCCGCCGCCCGTTTCCCTGGCGGCAAACTCCTTGAACACAAATACGGCGTCGGCGTCACAGAACGAATATATAAATTTGTCCGCCAAAGCCGCAGTCCTTGTGTATGTATGCGGTTGAAATACCGCTATCAGCCTTTTGGGATGTAACGACAAAGCCGTTTGCAACGCCGCGCGGATCTCGGTTGGGTGATGAGCGTAGTCGGCGTATATTCTTGCACCCCCGAACGACATGAGATATTCGAACCGCCCCTTGATGCCGGTAAATCGTTTCAATCCCCTGTAAATATCCTGCGGCAGCACTTTGTATATCAGCGCCGCCGCAGCGGCGGCAAGCGCGTTATACACGTTGTGGTAACCGGGTACCGATAATTCAATATCGATATTCGGATAACCGCTTCGTTTAATACGGAACCCGAAACAGCCGTTTTTTTGCAAAGATATATCTACCGCGCGAAAATCCGATTCGGCAGTTACGGAAAAACCCAATGCGTTTTTATATGCACACTTCCGCATACGGTAAAACTCGCTGTCCGCGTTTATCAACGCAGTGCCGCCGGGTTTTAAATCGGAAGTAAAATTTTCAAAAGCTTCGTAAACTTCCGATAGGTTTCTATAACAATCCGGATGATCGAATTCTACGTTCAATACTATCGCTATATCCGAATTGAGGCGCAAGAACGATCGGCGGTATTCGCAGGCTTCCGTCAAAAAAAGGTTGTCGCCGCGATATACCAAATTGCCGAACCCGGGTAATTCTCCGCCTATATGGGCGGTAAACGCTTCGCCATAGCAATCGAATATCGACGCCAACATTCCCGTAACCGTCGTCTTTCCGTGAGTTCCGGCGACGGAAACCGTATAGGGATACTTTGCGGCGATCTCCCCCAAAAACGCCGCCCGTGAAATGCGCCTTTTGTTCAATTCTATGGCTCGGCTGAGTTCCGGATCGTCAGCCGGTACTGCCGCGTTAAAAACCACCAGATCGGCGGAATCCACCGCCGACGGATCGGAACCCGTCACGGCGGTTACTCCCCATTCGTTTAATTCCTCCACCCTCTTCGAATAGCTCAGATCGGAGCCCGTGACCGTGTGCCCTTTTAATATAGTCAGCTTTGCCAATGCCGACATACTGATACCGCCGATACCTATGAAACGAACGTTCAAGCCTCCCCCCGAAGCATAAAACATAATATGCCGAGCCTGTTCAAAAGGTGACTTTTTCGCACCAAGACCCCTATTAATTTCGCAGTTATTTTAGTTAAGCATATTTAATAAATAGTTATTGATTTATTTTTATTGCGATTGTATAATATGACTAATCAAATGATCGGAGGGAACAACAGTATGAACATAACCGATGTGAGAATTCGATTGATACCTGCCGGGAACCGATTGCGCGCGATCGCGTCGGTAATTTTCGAAAACGCTTTTGTCGTACACGATATCAAATACGTCATCGGCGATTCGGGTCCCTACCTCGTTATGCCTTCCCGTCGCGGCGGCGACGGAACCACCAGGGATATAGCTCATCCGCTGAATAACGACATGCGCTCCAACATGTTGCAAAAAATATCCGAAGCCTACGAAGCGAAAATCGCCGAATAGCCTAATAAATCTTATATTTGCTCTTTGCAAATTAAAATAAAGGATCCCGCCGAATACGGGATCTTTTTTTAGCCTTTTTCTATCGTCGCGCCGACCTAGCCGACCTATGAACTATAACTATAAAATTATTTAGTTTATATTTCGGACTTTTTTTCTGCCGCCAAAGCTTCGTAATAAGTATAGTCTACTTTCCCCAAAGGAGTCAGCTTCAGACTGTCCGTTTCAACTATTTCACGCGGCACGGCATACCGCATGACAGACGAAGAGATTTTTTTCTTTATCGCGTTTTTCATCGCACCGTCCAATACGGCGCCCTCTGCCGTTTCGACGTACAGACGAATATACGGTTTGCCGTTTGAATCCTTCATTCTTGCGGCACAGGCTCCCGAAACTCCCGGTACGGTAGCCGAAACAGCTTCGATTTCGGATGGAAACACGTTTATCGCCGCTATTTTCAGGCTCCGCTTTATCCTCTCGGAAAAGTATAAATACCCGTCGCTATCGACGTATCCCATATCTCCCGTTTTCAACCATTTGACGCCTTCGGTATCGGTATACACGGCATTTGCCGTTGCCGCGAAGTCGTTGAAATATCCGCTCATCAGCGATACCGGCGCGACTTCTATTTCCCCCGCGGTCATCGGGGGAAGCTCGGTTCCGTCCGCGGTGATTTTAATGCGGTTGCCGTTCAACGGCTTGCCTTGAGAACGCTCTTTGACGGCGCCTACCGGGTTTACCGTGACTACCGAAGCCGTTTCGGTCAAGCCGTATCCTTCCAGAATTTCGGCATCGCTGCCGTAACGGTGCAGGATCGCGTCGAATTTGCGTTTTATTTCGGGACTTAAAATATCTCCGCCGCAAAACACGCGCATAACCTTTGACAAGCCTTTGCCTTTAAATGCAGGTTCTTCGGCAAGTTTTCGGTACATGCTGGGGACCCCTGCCATGTGAGTGATTCTATGGCGACGAATCAACTTTGCGGCTTCCTTTGCCTTAAACACCGGTTCCAACACCATTCTGATATGACAGGCAATCGTGTGCGCGGATATTCCCAATCCGAAGCCGTGAAATACCGGAAGCATCATCAACATACCTCCGTCGTCGGGTATGGTCGACGGATCGGGATGCACGCTGGTAACCACCGCGCGTTCCAACTCGTTCAAGGCTTTTGCGGAAATTACCACGGTTTTGGGCTCTCCCGTAGTGCCGCCGGAATGAATGTAAGCCGCAGCGGACGAACCGTCGACCGCAACCGGAGTTATCGGAGCGTATTCGTATATCTTTTCGAAATAGTCCTCTGTCGCGCTCCTCTTTGTCAATAAATACAACGCTTTCAGGGACCTTCTGTAATACAGCGGCGAACACAAAACCGGCTTTACATCAAGCTCCTTTAATACTTCCGCGTGACGCGGCAACAGTTTATCGTATAAAAAAATAACTTTCGAGCCTGTTTTCGATAAAATTCGACGTAAAGTATTCGCCGGAAGCCTGGGGTTGATCAGATTCGCAGCCAAACCCGAGGCCGAAGCTCCGTAAATAGCGAACAGCGCTTCGGGAATGTTGGGAAGCATTATCGCAACGCTGCCGACAAAGCCGTTTTTATTTAAAAATCCTGCCGTTTTTAATACGATTTCTAGAAATTCAGCCTGCGTAAAAGCACGTTTATAGTACTCGATCAAGACCTTGTCGGGTGCGTCCAACCAATCGGACAAATATGCGAATATCCCCTGATCCGTGTTCATATAATTATGATACAATGTTTTAAAAAAATTTGCAATTAATTCTATGTAAAGCGAGGGGATTATGCTGTTAAGTTCGCTGTCGGGCATGAAAGTCATATGCGTAAAAAACGCTGAATATTTGGGCATCCTTTCAGGTGTAGTATTGGACGCGGAAACATATGTGACCAAATACATATTCACCGATACAAATATGTTCGTTCCGTTTGACGATCTGATATTCGGAAAGGACGTATTGTTTTCCGCGCATATGGGCGAATCCGCATATGCGGGAACATCTTTAAAGATTTCTTTGGGCGCGAACCTGTATTCGGAAAAAGGAAAGTATCTGGGAAAAACGGACGACCTTTGTTTTAATTCAAAGCGCAAATATGTGCTGTGCGAAAACAAAAAAATTGCTGTCAACAGGATAATAGCCGCCTCCGGCGATTACGCTATCCTGTCGGCGCACGGAAAGAAAGACCGGATCTATCTGACCGCAACCGAAGTTCAGGCAATACCCGCGCCGCAATCGGCATCTTCGTCGGATAATCCCGTCGAAACCGTTAACGTCGCCGCCGAAGTTCAGCCTGAAAACGACGCCGCAGTAAACGTAAATCCCGACGACATAGGCGATTACGCTTACCTGATCGGAAAGCGCACTACAAAAGAAGTGTCCGACATCGGACGTTCGTTCGTCGTAATGGCGGGCACTTTAATAACCGACAGATTGATACAAAACGCCAAAAAAGCAGGAAAACTGTCCGAGATCGCCTCTAAAAGCGGCGAATAACGGTAGCGCCTTTTAAAGGCGTCATTGCGCGGCGACGGCTCCGTCGGAAACTGCCGTAACGATTTGCCTTAGCGGAGTCTGACGGACGTCGCCCGCCGCATACACGCCGGGAACAGACGTCATCATATGCGCGTCGGTAACGATATGTCCGTTTTTGTCCAATTCCAACTGACCGCGGAACAATTCCGTGTTGGGTACCGTTCCGACAGCCACGAACAAAGCCGCCACTTCGATGGTTTCCATTCCTGCAGGTATCGTTGAAACTTCGATCTTTTCCAAACGATCCTCTCCGAACAATCCCGTAACTACGCCCGTGATACGCTTTATCCTTGGTTCGGCAACCACCCTGTCCACCAAAGCCTTTGCCGCGCGGTATTCGTTACGGCGATGGATCAACGTCACCGATTCGCACAAATTACTTAAATACAACGCTTCCGTCAACGCGGAATCTCCGCCGCCTACCACCGCGACGTGTTTTTTACGGAAGAAACCTCCGTCGCAAACGGCGCAGAAGCTGAGTCCGTTACCTATGAATTTTTCCTCACCCGGTAACCCCAATTTGCGGTGCTTGGCACCGGTCGCTATGATAATCCTAGCCGCATGAATGACTGTTTTTGTATCTGTAGCTACCGTTTTCGCCTCCAGATCTACTTTTACTGCACTTTCGTACATAATGACGGAGCCGAAAGACGAAGCCTGCTCTAACATATTCTGCACCAAGGAAAATCCGTCCGTGGATTTGACTCCGGGATAGTTTTCGATTTCATAAGTTTCTACGGCCTGACCCCCGGGTTGTGCGCCCGCCAAAACGACGGTGCTTTTCCCCGCCCTTGCCGAATATATCGCCGCGCTAAGCCCCGCGGGGCCTGCTCCTATTATCAATGTATCGCATTCCATGTTAAAATTATATACCAATATCTAAATAAATAGCAAGGAATATTTTATACCGTTACTATGCCGAAACAGGCATTATAATAAAACCTTTTAGCGTAATTTTAATATTTCTGCCGCTTGCCGTTTCTTTGTTATGCCGCATTTAAAATCATTTTGTTTAATCAATATTCGCAAATCAATTTTCGTTGTTAAAAGACTTACTTTTCAACCTTATTATCGCTACCGTTCGATCGATAAGAAGCAGCCAATTCCATTTAACCTTTTTAGCTTATTTCGATTACTCTTTGTCCTTGATTTTCAAAGCTTCTTTTCTACGAAGACTTCTATATCGAATTTTATATTGTTTACATAGCGCAATATAGTATTTATTTGGTTGTTACGTTTCTTACGCTTAATTTTAATCTGCCATAAACGCTAAAGA
>DVNF01000129.1 GCA_018714575.1 Candidatus Stercoripulliclostridium merdigallinarum | reverse complement strand
CCATTAAGGGTTGTTTTTATATGAGATTCGTAGCAGATTGCCGTAGAATTTGATGTGATTACGGGCGAAACGCGAGGGAAGTGTACGAAGGTACTCGACCGAGCGTATTTAAGTATAATGTTTTCGCCCGTAAGCGCGCAAATAATGCGGCAATGTGCGGTTGGATATTTTCCTGCCCGACAATCTTATCCTTATAAAAACGTTATTGCGTGTACGAACGTTTTCTAAACTACTAACTTCTTTCGTTTAACAACGTTCCCTAAACTACTTTTCCTCGGGCAGGAAAATATCCTTTAATAGGAAAATTGTGTATATAAAAAGCTTGCGCTTAAACGTATTTTTATGGTATGTTATACTCACGGGAGTTTGGGGTAACCCTTAGCCCGAATCAGGAGGTAATATGAATAAAGTTCAATTCACCGAAACAGTCTTGCGCGATGCCAACCAATCGTTGATAGCCACACGCCTGCCGTTTTCAAAGTTCGAAAAGATTTTGCCGGTAATGGATAAGGCCGGCTATTATTCCGTAGAGTGCTGGGGCGGAGCCACGTTTGATTCTTGCCTGAGGTTTTTGGACGAAGATCCGTGGGAAAGACTTCATAAAATCAAAGCGGCTATGCCGAACACGAAGTTGCAGATGCTGCTGCGCGGACAAAACCTGTTGGGTTACAAACATTACCCCGACGACGTCGTTAAAAAGTTCGTCGAACGCTCCGTAAAAGGCGGCATCGATATCCTTAGGATATTCGACGCGCTGAACGACCTTAGGAATCTGGAAGTCGCCGTACAGGCGGCTGTCGATAACGGCGCGCACGCTTCGATTGCCATATCCTATACCACCTCGCCCGTACATACGCTGAAAAAGTTTGCCGAAATGTCCAAAGAAATGGTAAAGATGGGCGCAGGCTCTATCTGCATAAAGGACATGGCGGGCGTTATGAGCCCCAAAGAGTCCTCCGACTTGGTCAAAGCCATAAAGGACGCCGTTTCCGTACCGGTAGTATTGCATACTCACTGCACTACGGGCTTGGCATATATGACCGTGCTGAAAGCGGTGGAAGCCGGTTGCGACGTCATCGACACAGCTACTTCCTGCTTCTCCGGCGGTACTTCGCAACCCGCTACCGAAACCATGGTAGTCGCTTTGAAACAGTTGGGATACAAAGTCGATATCGACGAAAAAGTCATGAACGAAGTCAATGCTTACTTTAAACCCATTCGCGACGAATATCTTGCGTCGGGTCTGTTGGATCCCAAGGTCATGGCAACCGATACGCAGGCATTGAACTACAAGATCCCCGGCGGCATGTTGTCGAACCTGATCTCGCAGTTGAAGATGCAAAACGCCATCGACAGATTGGAAGAAGTTTTGGTCGAAACGCCGAAAGTGCGCGAGGACCTGGGTTATCCCCCGCTGGTCACTCCGATGAGCCAGATGGTCGGCGTACAGGCTGTAAACAACGTGTTGCAAGGCGAAAGATATAAAATTATCGGTAAGGAAGTAAAGGCATATTGCCACGGCGAATACGGCAGGGCGCCCGGAAAGATCAATCCCGAATTGATGAAGAAAGCTTTGGGCGACGAAAAGCCGATCACTTGCCGTTTTGCCGACACTTTGAAACCCGAGTTCGAGGAAACGAAGGAAAAGCTGAAAGGCGTTGCCCGTTCCGACGAGGACGTCCTCAGCTATATCGCCTTCCCGCAACAAGCGGAAAAGTTCTTTGCGGCAAGGAAAGCCAAAGAGGAAAAACAGGTCAAGTACACGATCGAAGCCATCGAGGAGGAATAATCAATGTTGCTTGCTAACGAAAACATAGGAATTTTGGACAGCCTGTTGCTATCTGCCGTTTCTATGGGCATTATCATGGCGATTCTGTTCCTGATAATGATGTTGATTTATCTGATGAGCTGGGCATACAGGGAGTTTAAAAAGAAGCAGGCCGAAAAAGCCGCTAAAAAACAACCTGCCGTAGCCGAAGCTCCCGCAGTACAATCGGCGCCTGCCGAGCCTACGGCCCCCGGTTCCTGCGGCGAACTGAAATTGGTAAAGACGTCCGAAGCCGACGCCGCGATGATAATGGCAATAGTCGCAGACAACCTGCACGAAGATCTGAACACGCTAAGGTTCAAAGAAATTCGCCTGGTGGAAACCGACGCCGCTTCCGAAAAATAGCGGGAAGACGGAAAGGTCGGAAGATCAAGATAGATTGACAGATAGACAGAAAGATTGTAAAAGGAGTCCCGAAATGAAATATAAGGTTACCTTAAACGGAAAGATATACGAAGTAGAAGTTGAAAAGGGCGAAGCCGTTCTGTTGAAAGAATACGCAGCAGCGGCACCTCAACCCGCCGTAGCGGCAGCGCCTGCAGCGCCTGCAGCCCCCGCAGCCCCCGCAGCCGCGGCACCTGCCGCAGCAGCACCCGCACCCGCCGCAAGCCTTGGCGCAGGCAAAGCCGTCGTCGCGCCGTTGCCCGGCACGGTGTTGCAAATAAAAGCCGCCGTCGGTCAAGCCGTAAAAGCAGGCGAAACCGTCGTTATAATCGAAGCCATGAAGATGGAAAACGAAGTCGTTGCTCCTTCCGACGGCAAGATTACTTCTATCGTTTGCCAAAAGGGCGCCGCAGTCCAAGCGAACGATCCGCTGTTTACAATAGCTTAAAGAGTAGACCATTATGGATATAGGTCAATTATTTGTTGATTTGGCAACAGAATCCGGGTTCGCGGGTTTATTTACGGGCGACGGATGGCAAAACCTGGTGATGATAATCATCGCTTTGGTATTGCTGTTTTTGGGTATCGTAAAAAAATTCGAGCCGTTGCTGTTGGTGGGCATCGCGTTCGGAATGCTGTTGACCAACCTTCCGTTCGGCGAAGTCTATCATCCGGAGATGTGGAATACCGCCGGCAACGTCGATTATGCGACGGTCCTGCAAAAGGGCGGGCTCATCGACATCCTCTA
>DVNF01000128.1 GCA_018714575.1 Candidatus Stercoripulliclostridium merdigallinarum | reverse complement strand
GTGCATAGTCGCAACCGTGATCTTGTCGCGGTCGGGGTCGTCGTCCTCGTCGTCGCGCACCAGCGTTACGGTCTGTAAAAAATCGTTCAGAGTGGCGTCGGGCAATTTTTCCTCGAACTGTTTAACTTCGGATAAAAATTCCTTTACGTTATCCCACCTTGCCGCTTCTTCCTCGGACCCGGTCGAAGTATAGTATCTTTCAAATCCCACCTTTTCAATTAGGTATTCGACAAAATCTCCCAATTTAATAAAGGAATTGGATAACAGATCCCCGATCAGCGCGGCGAAAGGCTGCACCTTTTTCTTCAGCTGTTCGGGAAGTTCCGGCGACAAAACGGCGTCGAACATCGATAATCCTCTTTCCGAAGCAAAATCCCTGATCTTTTGTACCGAAGCTTCGCCTATACCCCTTTGAGGTACGTTGATGATCCTTTCCAAAGCCTCGTTGTCGGCATTGTTGGATATCAGGCGCATATACGCCAAAGTATCCAAAATTTCCTTTCTGTCATAGAATCTGATACCGCCCAACACCCTGTACTTCATACCGATTTTCGCAAGCGCGCTTTCGAACAAACGCGTCAGCGAAGTCGCTCTGACCAATATCGCAAAATCCGATTTTCGGTATCCGTAACGCGCCATCAGGAACCTGATTTTATCGATTACCCAATCTGCCTCCTGTAAATCGTTGTATGCCGTGAAGTATGTTACTTCCGCGCCGTCTTTGCGGATAGGCACCAAAGATTTTTCGTGGCGTTCGGTGTTGTAATGTATCAGTTTGTTGGCGGCTTCCAGAATTTCCGGAGTAGAACGGTAGTTTTCAACCAACTTATAGACCTTTGCGTCGGGAAATTCCTTATCGAAGTTCAGAATGTTTTTAATTTCGGCCCCGCGCCAACCGTAAATAGATTGGTCGTCGTCGCCGACGACGAAAATATTACCGTGCTCTCCGGCTATCAGTTTTACTATTTCGTATTGTACCTTGTTCGTATCCTGGAATTCGTCGACGTGGATATATCTGAAACGTCTGCGGCAGTATTGTAATGCCTCCTCGGAAACCGTCAGGACCTCTTTCATTCTGTGCAAAAGATCGTCGAAATCCATTGCGTTCGACGCCGTCAACAGCTCGTTATACCTTTCGTATACGCGTTTGATGTCATAAGCGAAATCCGTCAAGCCGTTGATCTCGTTAAAGTATTCGTCCGGATCCATTCCGGCGTTCTTTGCGCGTGAAATGTGTTCTTTTATGACGTCTTTTAATTGCTGACTGTCTATATGCAATTCGCGCATGGCTTTGGCTATGACGCGCTTGGAATCAGTTTCGTCATAAATCGAAAAGTTGTTTTTAAATCCGATCTTGTCGGCGAACTTCCTTAGCATCGAAGCCGAAAACGAATGGAACGTCGAAACCCAGACTCCGTTATCGGGTCCCAACAGGATCTCCAGCCTTTCGCGCATTTCGGCAGTAGCTTTGTTCGTAAAAGTTATCGCCAAAATGTTCCAACCGGGAACGCCCAATTCCTTTACTATGTAAGCTACCCTGTGAGTCAGTACTCTGGTTTTGCCGGAGCCTGCTCCCGCCAGCACCAAAACGGCGCCTTCGGTATCGGTGACTATTTTTCGTTGCGTTTCGTTCAGATTTTCTAAGATCGAATCCATTTCGTGCCTTTATACCAATCGTACCCCAATCTTTCGCGCATTTCGTCTATCGCGTAAGTGTCCGTCATCGAAGCCATATAATCGGTTATCGCCTGTTCGGGCGAGCCCGAAAATTTTAAATAGAATTCCGGGACGGTTTCAAGGTGATCCCTGTAATAATCGTAAAGTTTGGACAGCCATTCCTTTGCGCGAGCTTCCTCGCGAATGGCATGCTCCGCCAAGTATACGTTTTCGAACATAAATTTCCTGAGGACTGCCGTAGCTGCGGAAAATTTATCCGATTGCGAAACGAAGTCCTTTCCGTAAGATAAGGAAACTATGTCCCATACCATATTGTTGATCCTACGGCGTTTGCCGCTGCCTAAAACGGAAACGGCGGCGTCCGGCAAAGCCTCTTCCGTCAGTACCCCCGCCCTGATCGCGTCGTCTATGTCATGGTTTAAGTAAGCGATCTTGTCGGCAAACTGAATTACTTTGCCTTCCAAAGTCATCGGATTGCCCGAACTGCGGTGTTCTTTGATCCCGTCAATAACTTCGTAAGTCAAGTTTAATCCCGCTCCGTCGTTTTCCAACAAAGTCACAACGCGAACGCTCTGTTCGTTATGTTCGAATCCGCCGCCTAGCGACGCCAGCACTCTTTCGCCTATATGCCCGAACGGAGTATGCCCCAGGTCGTGTCCCCACGCGATAGCTTCGGTCAAGTCCTCGTTCAATTTCAGGCACCTGGCTATCGTCCGCGCGATCTGCATGACCTCTATCGTATGAGTCATGCGCGTCCTGTAATGATCGCCCTGCGGCGCGATGAATACCTGAGTTTTGTGCTTTAAACGCCTGAAAGCTTTGCTGTGAATGATCCTGTCGCGGTCGCGCTGAAATTCGGTACGCATGGGACACGGAGGCTCCGGTTTAGCCCTACCTTTCGTCGCCCCCGACCTTACCGCAAATTCGGACAAATATTCCGATTCAAAGTGTAAATACTCGTCTTTCATCTATAAAATTTTATCATACACGCGCGCATAAAGTCAACCGCGGCTTTGGCTAAAGTTTGCCGATACGCCAACACGCCACGCCCTTATTATATGGAAAAAGTATGCCGCGCGGCATACTTTTCCGAAAGCTTATAATTCATTGAGTTTTTATCAATCCAAAACCAAATTTTCGGTTTCGGTGCGAACTTTGTTGACAAAATCTTCTTCGCTCATGGCGCCGATATCGCCTGCCGAACGGCTCCTGACCGACAACATTCCCGATTCCGCCTCTTTGTCGCCGATAATCAGCATATACGGTATCTTATCCAACTGCGCAAGGCGGATCTTGTATCCGATCTTTTCGTTCCTGATATCGGCTTCGGCGCGTATGCCTTTCCTCTTTAACCGCAACGTCAATTCGTTTACGTAATCGGCTGTACGTTCCGTCAACGACATGACTCTGACCTGTTCCGGAGCCATCCAGACGGGGAAGGCGCCCTTGTATTTTTCGATCAACAGCGCTATCGTCCTTTCATAGCAACCTATCGAGGTGCGGTGAATGATGTACGGGCGTTGCTTTATGCCGTTTTCGTCGACGTAGGTCATATCGAAGTTCTCGGCAAGGAACATATCGACTTGTAAGGTGATCAACGTATCCTCTTTGCCGTAAACGTTTTTGATTTGTATATCCAGCTTCGGACCGTAGAAAGCCGCTTCGCCGATACCTACGGTGTATTTGATGCCCAAGTGGTTCAGGATCTTTTCCATTTCCGCTTCGGCTTTCGCCCACTTTGCGGGATCGTCGATGTATTTGACTTTATCGTTCGGATCCCACTTGGAGAACCTGTAAGTAACGTCCTGTTCGATACCGATCGCCTTTAACATAAATCTTGCCAGCTCCAACGCACCTTTGAACTCCTGTTCTAGTTGCGAAGGCATGCAGATGATGTGACCTTCGGAAATCGTGAACTGCCTGACTCGGATAAGTCCGTGCATTTCGCCCGAAGCTTCGTTCCTGAACAACGTCGAAGTTTCGCCGTACCTGATAGGCAGATCCCTGTAGGATTTCATGCCGTTATTATATATCGTGTATTGGAAAGGACAGGTCATCGGGCGCAACGCCATGACTTCGTTTTCGTTCTCGTTGTCGATAACGAACATGCCGTCACGGTAATGATCCCAGTGTCCGGATATTTTATACAGCGCCGATTTTGCCATGTAAGGAGTCTTTGTGCAAACGTAACCGCGGCGTTCCTCTTCGTCCTCTACGAACCTGGACAGGATCCTGAACAGCTTTGCGCCCTTGGGCATCAGCAACGGCAAGCCCTGTCCGATATTTTCGTCGGTCATGAATATGCCCATTTCGCGTCCCAATTTATTGTGATCGCGCAATTTTGCCTCTTCCAAAGCCTTTAAATATGCTTCCAGATCGGCTTTTTTATTGAAAGAAGTGCCGTAGATCCTGGTCAAGACTTTGTTGTGTTCGTCGCCACGCCAATATGCTCCGGCAATGGAAGTCAGTTTAAAAGCCTTTATATACCCTGTAGAAGGAATGTGCGGTCCCGCGCAAAGATCGATAAAATCGCCTTGGCGATACATGCTGATAACAGCGTCCTCAGGCAGGTCGTTGATCAACTCGACTTTGTAGCTTTCGTCCTGTTCACGGAAAAATTGCAACGCTTTTTCACGGCTGACTTCTTCGCGCACGATCGGAATGTTTTCCTTTATGATCTTCTTCATCTCCGCCTCGATGGCAGGCAAAGATTCCATATTTATCGGAGTCATAAAATCGAAATCGTAATAAAAACCGTTTTCGATTGCCGGTCCTATCGCGACTCTGGCGGTAGGATATATGCGTTTTACGGCTTGCGCCAAAACGTGAGCCGTGCTGTGACGGTAAGCGCGACGGCCTTCCTCTGTGTCGAATCCCAAAAATTCTACGTCTGCGTCTTCGTGTATCGGCGTCGCCATTTCGGTAACTTTGCCGTTGACCTTAGCCAACAAAGTGTTGCGGAACAGTCCGTCGGAAATTGAACGCGCTATCTCGGCAGGCGTTACTCCGTCGGGAAATTCTTTCTTGTCGCCTCTTAAAGAAATAATCATATATATACCTCTGAAGTTAAATTCATTTATTTTTATGCCGTTTTTATTCGTTGATTTTGTTTACTATGCCGTCGAATTCGGTTTCGACGCCGACAACTTTTTCGCCGGGAGTGCTCAGCCCGTTTTCGGCGTAATAGTCGTAGTACAGAGTTTTATTTACCGTTTCGACTGTCGCCGAGGTAAACAACGCAGTGCCTTGCGAAGTGCGGTGCGTCACCATGTATTTGTTTTCGCCCTCTTCGCCGATAGCTTGATACGTGCCTGCGGCGGTTGCGGCATTAGCCGCGTTGAAAGCGACGTACCCCGGGAAAAGTCCCTGAACGGTCTGCCCTTCTTCCAACGTTACGGTTTCTACGCCGTCTACAATTTCACCGGCGATCCCTTGATAGACTCCGCTCATTCCGGAATAGACTTTGTCAAAAGAACTGCGACCGTATATCCTGCCGGCTATTCCGCCTGCGGCGGCATACTGACCGTGATTGTCTTTTTGATTGCTAGTGGAATTCATCGAAAATAGCGTATCGCAACTGCCCATAGCCGCAACGTTTAGCAAAGTGCCGTTGTACAGCTGTCCGACTATTCCGCCCGAATAATTGTTTTGCCCATAAGCAAGCATAGCAATATCGGTAACGGCTACGGAATCGGTTACCGTACCGAACGACACGTATCCGGCTATGCCGCCGACGGACGCCAAATATTTATTGCTTTCACCGCCTAATCTTCCCACGTCCAGCCTTACGGCAGGAGCTGTCGTAGCGACGTCGGCGGAACCGCTGACTGCCGCCGTCGCGATCGTGCCTCTATCGTGCACTCCGGCTATACCGCCCGCGACGACTTTTCCGCTGCCGTAAACTGCGACTTTACCCGTAAACAATGCTCCGGAAACATTCGTGCGTTGCGCCAATCCGTATAAACCGCCTACGGTGACGGCTGCGGCGTTAACGTTCAAATCTCCGCCGGCAACAACGTCGGAAGCAGTAATGTAAGTTGTCCCCGTCGAAGTATTGTTCTCCGTTCGGATCAACCCGGCTATGCCGCCCGCGTAAACGTCGTCCAAGGTTCCTCTGTCGTTTAACATCGATCTTCCGGCGACAGAAATGTTAACGTCGGTTTTAACTCCGCTAAGCGCAATGTCTTTGCCTTCGGCATATCCTATCGCTCCGCCGGTAAAAGCGGTCAGCTTATAACCGGTACCCAAAGTGGCGTTGTACGGGGGTAAATAGCCGTATCCCAATTCTATATCGCCGTTCACGGTAACGTTTTCCAGCTTTACCGAGCCGTATGCGAACGCCGCAAGTCCGCCGATATACGTGACTTCGGAATCGGCGTCCACATCGATATTGACTTCAACGGTGAGGTTTTTAACTGTAGCGTTATACAAATAACCGAACAGCCCCCAATAACGGGTCGCCTGCGCGGTCAGCTGCTCTTCGTCCGAAGTCGGCGCGGTTGCCTGTTGCGTTATGGTATAAGTGATCTTGTGTCCCTGTCCGTCGAATACTCCTCTAAATGAAGTGTCCACGCCGACGCCCGAGGGCATGTATTCTGCGCCCAGATCGATGTCGTTCGTCAACGTGAAAGTTCCGTACGAGGAAGCTTCGCCCTGCTTTTCGGACAGCGCTTTGAAATCCTCGGCGGTGGCTATCGATTGTGTGTACGGTTGCGGAGCCGGTTCCTCCGGATCGCACGCCGTCAAAGCGATAACTCCGGCTATCGACAACAACGACGCTAACAATATCAACAATACTTTTTTGACGTTTTTCATGTTAGGTTATCAGCTTAGCTTATCGGCGATCAAAAGCCTTGTCAATGAATGCCTCCATGTCGGCATACACTTCCTGCCTGTTTGTCTCGTTCAGTATTTCGTGCCTGGCGCCGGGATAGCATTTGTATTCGACGTTCAAACCGTACTGCAAATAATACTTATACAGCTTTTCCGCCAACACTCCTTTATTGGAAACGGGGTCGTCGGAACCTATTGCGATCAATATGGGCAGATCCTTCGGAATGGCTTTCGCCCTGTCGCCGTACATCTTTTGAATACTGCGGAAGAAATAGTAGTAATAGTCGATACTCAAAGGATATCCGCAATATTCGTCGGCTTCGTATTCGGCGACTTTTTCGCGGTCGCGCGACAACCATGCAAACCGCTGTCCTTGCGATACGAAAGGTTTGTTATACGCGCCGAAGCTTAGTTTGTCGATCAGCTTGCCCGTCTTGTTTCCGCCGATAAACAGGCGTTGAACGGCGGCAACGGCTTTGCCCATACCTACCAACGCTCCGCGCATATAAGCGGTGCCCGACAAAACGCAGCCTTTTAACGTGTCCGCATACAGTTCCAAATACCTTTGGGAAAGGAAGGAGCCGTAGGAATGTCCGAACAACAGCACTTCCGCGGCATAAGTTTCTTTTGCATAGTCGACTACCGCTTTGATGTCCTTTACGGAATTTTCGAAAGAATCGGGAGCGACTTTGCCCAAATCGCCGTCGGGATTGAATTTATGGCCTCTGTGGTTATCCGCCAAAACTATGTAGCCCGCCTTATTCAAAAACTTCGCAAAATCGTCGTAACGGTCTGCGTGTTCAGCCATGCCGTGCGCGATCACAACTGCGCCGATAGCGTTTTCAACCTCGTCCCAAACGGTGACGGTGTTGTATTTGTCATCAAACGTTTTTAATTGTATGTGTTGCATATGTCCTCCCGTTTTCACGCGTATGCGTTAAAGGCTATAGTATATATTAGCACTTAAACGAATATAATTCAACCGTTGAATTGAAAATTTATTGGTTTCGGAGGTAAAATGCGAACAGTTTTATTGGCAGGAGGAGGAACCGGCGGTCACGTTATGCCGGCAATAGCCGTCGGCGAAGAATTGAAAAAAGCCGGTTTCAATATCATTTTCGGCGGCGGTTCGGGAATGGAAAAACGCATAGCCGAAAATTATAAAATCCCATTTTTCGGCGTCCAAAACGTACGTTTCAGTCGCCGAAACATTTTGGAAAACGTAAAGATACCTATTTTGCTGGGCAAGGGGATATCGCAGGCGAAAAAAGTACTGAACGAATATAAAACGGCGGCAGTTTTCGCAAAAGGCGGTTATGCTTCGTTACCGTGGGCGCTGGCAGCGAAAAGTCTGAACATTCCCGTAGTCTGTCACGAATCCGACCTTAGCATGGGGCTTAGCAACAAACTGATTTCGCGTTTTGCGAAAAAAACTTTGACGTCTTTCCCCGAAACAAAGGGCGGTATATGCATAGGCAATCCCATACGCGGCGAAATATTTTCGGGGTCTAAGGAACGCGCCCGAAAAAAATACGGCTTTTCCGGCGAGATACTGTTGATACTGGGCGGCAGCCAAGGCGCCGCCGCCATAAACAAATGCGTTTTCCAATCGGCAAAAGCCTTGACCGGTATTTCCGAAGTAGTTCACATCACGGGTAAATGTACCGAAGCTCCCGATATGAAAGGTTATCATCATATCGAATATGCCGACGACATCGCCGATCTATACGCCGCTGCGCATACCGTTGTGACCAGAGGCGGCGCAGGCGCACTGGCGGAAATTTCCTCATTGGGCAAACGAATGATAGTCATTCCCCTGCCTAAAAGCCGCTACAGTCGCGGAGACCAAGTAGAAAATGCCGAATACTACATGAAAAACGGCCGCTGTCGAATCATTTTTGAACAACAACTGGCCGTTTCGGAATTGGTGCGGGCGGTAGAAAGCGAACGGAAACTTCCCTTAGGCAAAGTTTCCGACGCTCACTCCGCCAAAAAAGCTGCCGACATAATCGCCGAAGTCATATCGCGTGAATTGGATTACTGAACTCCGATGATTTTCAGGCTGTCGCCGGCGGTATAGAACACCGTTTCTCTGCCGTTGGCGTCGGTCAAAGCGGCTTCGCCGTCAAAGGCTCCGAAGTTCCCCGAAATCGTCTTTCCGTCCCTGTCGATCCTAAGCAAGTTCAGCTTCTCGCCGTCCGTATACAACAATTTATATCCGCCGTCGAAGCTGACGCAATCGAATATCCTCTCTACCGCCCCTTTCAGCGCGGTAGACGACGAAAAATTCAGATCATAGTCTACCATATACAGCCTGGTACTGTCGGCATGCAACAGCAACAATATGTTTTCGCCGTTCATATAAGCTTCGGCACTTTCGGCAAGTCCCACGCCTACACGCGCAAAGTCGGTGTTAAAGTCCGTTTTGATTACTTCTACGCCGGAGGCTCCGCGTTCGACGACCAAATACTTCTGACCGCCTTCGGACGGTATCGGAGTTATGCTAAGCAGTTCCTTTTCGGGAATATTGATCGTGGTCACGGGGGTAAGCGTAGGCGACAATTTGACTATGGAATAACCTTGTATGCCTTTTACGGCTAACAGATAATATTCGATAAAATCGTAAACGTCGGCTATCGTGCCGCCCAGGATACTGCCCGAAGCCGTAATTACTCCGTCGTTGAATTTATACGCCGAAGTTTGGTCGGCATTGGTCAAAAACAACAAGAAACCTTCGTTCAAGGAATAAACTTGCGCCGCCGCGCATATCGGCATTTCCGTAGCGTGTTCGTCGTTCAGCTCTGCCGAAAGTATATGTACATAGCTTTTTCCGTTCCCGGCGGTAACCACCGTCAAGCCTTCCGAAGTGATTCGGGCATTCAGATAGGAATCCCCGCCTTTCAGGTGCCGCAAAGCGGAAACGGTGCCGTCGGTTTCCAACAATAAAACGCTGACCGTCTTTTCGCCCAGGACGTTTAACGCGCCTTCTTTTCCGGCATGCGTAATTATAACGTATTGACCGTTTGCCGTATTTATCGCGGCATTCAGCCTGACTCCGCCCTCTGCCCACAGCGTTTGAGTATACGCATAAACGGCGCTGGGCTCCGGGGGTATCGGCGTAAACGGTTCCGGAGTAATATCGGTATCGACGTCGGTATCGACGTCGCCGGAGCCGTCGCCCGCTCCGTCCGGGTTTTGCACGTCCGTAGGCGGTTCTGCGGTCGGCAAATCGGAATCCGTCTGCTCGCCTACCGCCGGATATTCCGCCTGCGGTAAAGTCACAGCCAATACGGACAGCGCCGCAATCATCAGTAACAGTATCACGGTTATAGTCTTTGGAGTGTGTTTTGCCATAAATCCTCCTACCCGATCGGGCTTTTATCAGATTATAATCCCCTTTCCTAAGTTCGTTAAGAGTAATGACAAAACATTCGAAATTACATCATATTCCGCACGGCATAATTTTTCCCCTACGCGCGTAAAATAAAAAAGCGGCGATCTTTGCCGCCGCAGTATATTTTAATAATAATTATTTTAATTTTTTCAAAGCCTCTGCGCTTGCCGCCTGCTCGGCTTTCTTTTTGGATTTGCCTTTGCCCGTGCCGAAAATCTCGCCGTCGATATAAACTTTGGCGATATAGCCTTCGGGCGGAAAATTGTCGTCGGTAGGTAAACTTTCAAAGTGGCATTCGCCTCCGCGTTTCGTGACCGTTTCCAACAGTCCGGATTTGAAATCGGTGTTCGACTTTACCGAATAGTCCTTTTCCAATACGTCTTTTAAATGACGTTTAACGAACTCCACCGCTTTTTCAAGTCCGCCGTCCTGCATGATCGCGCCCGTTATCGATTCGAAAACGTCTTCCTTTACTTTCGCACTTTCAATGACTTCCGCCGAAGCCTTTCCCGCTCCGTGCATCACGAATAAAACTATTCCCAACGCTTCGATATGCGACGCCAAAGTCGGTCCCGACACGATTTGAGCCTTTGCCTTTGTCAAAAACCCCTCGTCTTTGTCGGGATATTTTTTCATCAGCTCTACCGAAACGGTCATTCCGAGGACCGAATCGCCCAAAAATTCCAACCTTTCATAAGACTTTACGCCGTGTTCGTTGGCGTAAGACGCGTGAGTCAGGGCTTCGTCCAATAACGCAGGGTTTTTAAACGTATACCCTATTATCTTTTCGACAGACCGCAGTTCTTTTAGTCTAGCCGTCGTCATCTCAGCCCTCCGCGTTCAGGTCCACGGCTTGCAATACGGCAGCCGCTATCGATTTGGCTTTGGACGAACCGTGAGCTTTGATGACGGTTTTTTCCAATCCCGCAAACACCGCGCCGCCGTAAGCGTTATAATCCATCGTCTTTTTGATCTGTTTCAACACGGGTTTCAACAGCAAATACCCTATCTTTGCCCTGATACCGCCGCCCATGATGCCGTCCTTTAACAACGTCATGAACGCCAAAGCCGTGCCTTCGCAGGCTTTCAAAGCGATATTTCCGCTGAAACCGTCGGAAACCACGACGTCGATATCGCCCGACAGAATTTCCCTGGCCTCGATATTGCCGACAAAGTTGAGTTCGGTACCCTTTATCAATTTAAACGCCTCGCGCGTAAGGTCGGTGCCCTTCGTGTCCTCCGTGCCGTTGGACAACAATCCGATTTTGGGCTCCGGGATACCCAGGTATTTCTTTGCCATGTCCGCGCCGAGTTCGGCAAAGTTCAACAGCATTTCGGGTTTACATTCGGAGTTGGCTCCGCAATCTATCAAAATCACTCTGCCGCCCTTTACCGTGGGAAGTACCGGAGCCAGCCCTGCGCGGACTATGCCGGGTTTCCTTTTTACCAACAGAGTCGCCGCGGTCAATACCGCACCCGTACTGCCTGCGGAAACGAACGCTTTCGCGTCGGGGTCGGTGTTCAACAGGTTCAATCCCTTTACCAAGGATGAATTTCTCATTTTTCTGACGGCTTCCACCGGGGGCATATCGCAGGTAATAACGTCCGGAGCGTCGAAAATTTCCAATCTGTCCTCCGGCACCTGATCGGATAATTCGTCGATAAGCGCCGTCAATTTGCCCTTATCGCCGGTCAAAATTATCGAAAAGCCTTCCCTTTCGGACAGCGCCTTCAACGCGCCTATTACTATTTCTTTCGGAGCATTATCGCCGCCGTATGCGTCAACAATTACTTTCATCATAATCGAATCCTTATAGATATTCAGTATATATTAAAACGCCGACTGCGCCTGAAAAGCGTGTATGTCGGCAAAAAAAGAATGGGAAGCCTTTCGGCTTCCCCCGGGTACGATTAGTTTTCCTTTTTATCTTCCTTCGGAACTACAACCTGTCTTCCGTTGTAGTAGCCGCAATTCGGACAAACCCTGTGAGGAAGTATCATCGTCTTGCATTGCGGGCACTCCGTCAGGTTGGGAGCAGTCAGCTTCCACTGCGCGAAACGCGAATTTCCTCTTTGCTTAGATACTTTACTTTTAGGTACTGCCATGGTGCACCTCCTATTTTGTACTTACAAACGCTTGATAATTATATATGATATATTTCGGCTTGTCAAACGAATTTTAAATATTTATTATGCTTTATATGCCTTTTACGCCTTTTCGACAAGCTCTTTTGCGTCACGGGCTATCACCAGCTCCTCATTCGTGGGGATTATGACGACTTTGACGCGGGAATCGGGCAGGTGCATCTCCGTCAAGCCTTTGGGCGAACCCATGACGGCGTTCTTTTCGTAATCGAATTTGACTCCGAAAACTTCCAAGCCTTTCATGATCGATTTCCTGGCATAGGAGGAGTTTTCGCCGATACCGCCCGTCAGCACTATGCAATCCAAACCGCCCATAGCCGCAACGTAGGAACCGATATATTTCCTGACGCGATAGCCGAACATTTCGAAAGCAAGTTTCGCGCGTTCGTCGCCTTTCAAAGCAAGCTCCGTCAAGTCCCTGCAATCGGAATAGCCGGCAATGCCCTGAAAGCCGCATTCTTTGTTCAGATAAGTAACTATTTCGGACGCGGTCTTGCCCTTTTGTTCGGCAAGGAAGCCTACCGCCGCGGCGTCGATATCGCCCGAACGCGTTCCCATCACCATGCCTTCCAGCGGCGTCAGCCCCATGCTTGTGTCCACGCATTTTCCGTCGACTACGGCGGCTAACGAGGATCCGTTACCCAAATGGCACGTGACGATCTTCGATCCCGGGAATCCCAAATATTTCACGGCTTCGCCGGAAACGTATTTATGCGATGTGCCGTGGAAACCGTATTTTCTGACGCGATACTTTTTGTAATCTTCATATTTTATAGCGTACATGTACGCATAAGCGGGCATGGTGGAATGGAATACCGTGTCGAATACGGCTACGTTCTTCTTTTCGGGCATCAGTTTCATACAGGAACGTATGCAACCGATGTTGGCAGGCATATGCAAAGGTCCCAAAACGGTGTTTCTGTCGCAGATCTCCAAAACCTTGTCGTCCACGATCACCGAAGAGGTAAAATCTTCGCCGCCGTGCAATACCCTGTGTCCGATAACTCCGATTTCGTCCATCGAACCGACCACCCCCTTTTCGGGATCGGTCAAAGCGTTCATCACCAAAGTAAACGCCTCGGTATGATCGGGAATTATCTGTTCTATAACGATAGTCTTTTCGGGAGCGCCCGAAACAGTCTGTTTCAATTTACCCGTCAAGCCTGTCCCGATCTTTTCAACGATACCTTTTCCCAAGGTCTGTTCGTTGTCCATATCGATGACTTGATATTTCAAGGAAGAACTGCCTGCGTTTAATACCAATACTTTCATGATAATTTACCTAATTTACTATTTTACCATTAAATTGTAGCTTATGCAACGGAAGCTTGCAAAGCGGTGATAGCGACAACGCCTACGACGTCGCCTACGGAGCAACCTCTGGACAAATCGTTTACCGGCTTTGCCAATCCTTGGCAGATAGGTCCGATAGCCTCGACGTTGCCGAAACGTTGCACCAATTTGTATCCGATATTACCCGATTGCAGGTCGGGGAAGATCAAAACGTTGGCATTACCGGCAACTCTGGAACCGGGGGCTTTGATAGCTGCGACTTTCGGCACGATCGCCGCGTCCAATTGCAATTCGCCGTCTACGTCAAAGCACAGTCCGCATCTGGATTTCAAAGCCTCGGTCGCGGCAACGACTTTTGCAACGTTGGGATGCGAAGCCGAACCTTTTGTGGAGAAGCTGAGCATGGCGACCTTCGGTACTTTTATCTTTGCGATCGATTTTGCCGATTCTGCGGAAGCAATGGCGATGTCCACCAGCTGTTCCGCGGTAGGATCGGGAATAACCGCGCAGTCGCCGTAAACCATGGCGCCGTCGTCGCCGTAAGGAGAACCTTCGGGAAGTCCCATTATAAAACAGCTGCTGACGGTTTTGATGCCGGGACGGCTTTTGATCAGTTGGAGCGCCGGGCGTAAGACGTCGCCGGTGGCGTTGATAGAACCTGCTACCATGCCGTCGGCGTCGCCGGCTTTTACCATAAGGCATCCGAAATAAAGGGGATTTTTAACCAACAGATCGGCTTTTTCGGGGGTCATTCCCTTTTCCTTTCTGAGGTCATACAGTAATTTTGAGTAATCTGCGGCTTTTTCCGAAGTCAACGGATTGATGATTTCGACCTCGCTGAGGTCGGCGTCTTCCGATTTGGCTTTGATAACGCGTTCGTCACCTAACAAGGTAACTTTTGCGATTTTTTCGCGCGCCACTATGGCAGCGGCTTGAATAATACGCGATTCTTCGCCTTCGGCAAGTACGATGTGTTTGCCGTACTTTTTGGCTTCGGCGATGATAGATTCCATTATTTTGGACATGACAGCCTCCAAACTCTTGTGATTTTCGTGAATTGTGGTATATAATTATATACGACATATAGTATATTACTACTATGCGCGCCCGAAAAGCAAGTCTTTTCGAAAAGTAGGGAGTTTTAATATGAAAATTACAGCGATCATTGCCGAATACAATCCGTTGACCAACGGTCACGCACTGCATCTAAGGCGAGCGCGGGAGGAAACCGGCGCGGATACCGTTCTGGTAGTCATGAGCGGTTCCTTTACTCAACGCGGCGAAGCCGCCATTGCCGATAAATACATGCGCGCCGAACAAGCCATCTATGCCGGCGCCGATATCGTCGTGGAGTTACCTACTATTTACGCGATTTCCCCTGCGGACAATTTCGCCTACGGCGCGGTCAAAACTATCTCGGCTTTTTCTGACGTGCATTACATAAGCTTCGGTTCGGAGTGCGGCGACATCGAAAAAATAGAAAAATTAGCCGACCTGTTGTTGAACGAACCCGCGGAATTCAGCTCCGTTTTAAAAGCCGGGCTGAAAAGCGGCATGCCCTTCCCGAAAGCGCGCGCCGAAGCCCTGAAAGCCTATGCCGAAAACCACGCCGAATACGAAGGATTGAAAGATATTTTGGATTATCCGAACAATTCTTTGGGCGTAGCTTACGTCATGGCTGTTAAAAAAGCCGGTTTGGATATAGCTTTTCATACCGTAAAGCGCGTAGGCGGCGGCTACGATTCCACCGACATCGATTCCGAATACCCCTCCGCCACAGCCGTCAGAGAAGCCTTTAAACGCGGCGAAACGGATAAAATTCAGAACGCCGTTCCGAAATCGGTCATGGGAATGTTGTCGGTAATTACTCCGCAAGGCGACACCTTGGGAGATATGGAATTGTTCAAGCTGAAAAGCATTTCCGGCTATGAATTGGAAAATTACTACGACGTTACCGGCGGCATACATAACAGGCTGAAGATCGCCGCCAACGACGCCCACGACATAGGCACTCTGTTGAACAACGCAAAGACCAAAAATTACACAATGGCGCGTTTAAAACGTATCGCTTTGTACGCTCTGTTGGATATCACGAAAAAGGATTGGGAGGACGCGGTCAAAGCTCCGCCATACGTCAATATTTTGGCTCTGCGCAGCGACAGAAAGGATATCCTCAGTCTGCTTTCTATGGGTTGCAAAAACGTGTTGACACGCTATTCGGACGTTTCTAAGGTGGATAAATCGCTAAGGCGTTTCATCAAGTTGGATTACCTTACTCAAGGCACTTTGGAAATTATCAACCGTTCGGGTATGTTCGCAAAAAAAATGTTGCTGATCTGAACGCCGCTACAGCCCTCTTACACCCTAGATAAAAAACCGCCGTCGGGCGGTTTTTTGTTTGCGTCCGCGAATAAGCGCGTTCGAATTTAAATATGTTTATATGTGAAACTTTATATCGGAATGATATCTTTGACGATAGCTTTGTTATACGTATTCGTAACGGGATACGCGTCGGGGCTTGCGTTGAACGAAGTCGCCATCGATGAATTGTTCCGAACGGGCATAACGATGCCTGCGGAAAATTTTTTCGAGATAGCTTGGTCGGGAATTTACTTTCTACAAATCGCGTTACTGACAGCCACGATAGCCGATCGAAAATTAAGAAAATACTTTCCGCTGTGGATGGTTTCAGGTGCTTTGGGAATAACCTGTTGCCACGCATTTTTCAGCGGCGAATATATATTCTCGCTGGGAATAATTATTGAATTATCGTTGATTTCAATGCTTCTTTGCAGGAAATACATAGAAAAATCGCGCCTGTTATGGGTCTTTCAGGCGCCGATAACGATATGGTATTTATACCTATCCGTTGTCAATTTTATGGTGGTGGCGGCAAAATTTTCAGCTTAGACTAATCTTATATAATTGCTTTGCCAATGCGTAAGCCGTCAATTCTTCCTTGTGCGCTTCCGGATCGACTTTGTCGGCAAGCTCTTTTGCCCTGATCATCATTCTGACCGGGAGCATCGCTCCGCCCTTTCCCGATTGCTCCTCGCCCAGCCATTCTCCCGCGCCGCGGATCTGCAAGTCGCGTTCGGCTATTTCCAATCCGTCCGTTTCTTCCGTCATGACTTTCAATCGGATCTGTTCCTCCGCGTCCTTTTCGGTATACAGGTAACAATAGCCTTTGTCGCCGTTCCTTCCTATCCTGCCGCGCAGTTGGTGCAATGCCGCCAATCCGAATCGGTCGGCGTCGAATACCGCCATGATCGTGGCGTTGGGTACGTCTATACCTACTTCTATAACCGTGGTGGAAACTATGACGGAGATCTTTCCGCTATAGAATCCGTCCAGAACGGCTTGTTTTTCGGCGGCTTTCATTTTTCCGTGCAACAATCCGACGGTCAGCTTTCCGGCGTAAAGTTTGCTTAGCTCCTTATACAATCTGTCGGCAGAAGAGCTTTCGATACCCTCTATGTCGCGGATCCTGGGTGCGACGACATAGGCTTGCCTGCCGCGCAGACACTCTTCCGCTATCGCGTTCAGCATGGCTTTTTTGCCTGCCTTTACGACGACTTCGGTTGTGACGTTTCCGACGTATCTTCGTTCGATATTCAGCACTTCGACGTCCCCGAATACGGTCAGCCGCAACGAACGCGGGATCGGCGTTGCCGACAATGTCAAAGTGTCCTCCGAACCGCTCTTCGCAATCAACGCGGTGCGCTCCGCCACACCGAAACGGTGCTGTTCGTCAATGATAGCCAGCGACAAATTTTTAAAATTGACCGAACCCGAAATCAACGCGTGCGTACCTATCAGAATATCCGTTTCGCCTGCCGCAACCGCCGACGCGATCTCACGTTTTTCCTTGGCAGGCAAGCCTGCCGTCAGCAATGCCACTTTGACTCCGAACGGCAATAAAATCTTTGAAAACGTCCTGAAATGTTGGGTTGCCAGAATTTCTGTCGGCGCCATCAATGCCACTTGATAACCGCATTTGACTGCATAATATGCGGTAAGTAACGCTACTATCGTCTTTCCCGATCCTACGTCCCCCACCAACATTGCGTTCAACGCGTCAAAACCGCTAAGCCCGGACAGAATTCCGTCCAAAGCCGCCTTTTGCGAAACCGTCAATTTGTACGGCAAACTATCTATGACCGGATCTATCACAGCGGTATTTTCGCCGTAAAACAGCTCTCTTCTGCGCTTGCCTACTACCAATCTATATGCGACGATATCCTTTATTACGCTTTCTAATTCTATTCTTTCCTTAGCCTTTTTACCTGCCGCAACGGTGTTCGGCAGGTGCGCCGTCCGTACAGCTTCGGACAGCGGCATATCGTCAGCCGCCTCCGGCACTAAACTTTTCAAGGTATAGCCTTTTTCTATGGCGTCCCTGACGGCTTCGCGGAACACGCTTTGCCCTATCAATCCTTTCAACCTGTAAATCGGCTTTATACCCCTGCCTTTTTGTTCAACGGCAACCTCTGCGGTAGGATTTATCAGCTCCGGCACGCCGTTTTCTTTTTTTAACTTGCCGTAAACGCGGACTCCCGCTCCGACGTGGACTATTTTCGAAACATAGTTCGCATTGTACCACGTCAGCTTCAGTTTGCTGCCGTCGGCGGCTACGCCGCGCGCACGGAACAGTTGCAATTTCCCGCGCCTTACGGGCTTTGCGGCGTATTCTATAAACAAAACAGCGACCACAAAATCGCCGTTTTCGGCAATTTTCAGGTCGCTTTCAGCGTCCAGATCTATATAATCGACCGGAGTATAAGCAATTAATTCTTCGGGCGTAAAAATTCCCAACTTGCCCAATTTTTCAGACGTGACAGGTCCGATCCCTTTTATTTTCAGCAATTCGGAAGCCATTACTCCACCGAAACGTAGTAATAATAATGCTGTTGTCCGCCCTCGTAAGCCATGACGTCGTGGAAAGGATATTCTTCCGTCAGTTCTTCGACCAGCTTGTCGGCAGTTTCCTTATCCACACCTTCGCCGTAATATAACGAAATAGAGGCGGAATCGTCGGTCAGCATCTTTTCGACCAAAGCTTTTGTGACTTCGTTAATATCGGAACCTTTCGCTACGATCTTGTCGTAAATGCCTATGATGTCGCCGTTTTTCAATTCAAAGCCGTCCATCTCGGTATCCCTGACCGAATGGGTGACTTGACCGGAACGCACGTTTTGTATGGCGCGGCGCATCATTTCCGTATTTTCCTCTTCGTTAGCGTCATGATTGAAGTTCATGGCGGCAGCTATGCCCTGGGGAATATTTTTTGTAGCTATAACTACCAATTTAGCCTTGGTCAGCTCTTTTGCCTGTTCGGCAGCCAAAACTATGTTCCCGTTGTTGGGCAGGATATATACGGTCTTTGCGCCGACCGAATCCACCAAATCGACTATGTTGGAAACGGAAGGGTTCATCGTTTGACCGCCTTCCAATATCTTGTCGACGCGCAGTTCTTTAAATATCTTCGCAATGCCGTCGCCGGTACAAATCGAAACCAAAGCGGTGGGTTTCAAGGGGGCTTTTTTCTTCTTCTTTAACTCCTTGTTCTGTTCCACCATGTTTTCGATCTTCGGTTTGTCCAATTCGCCCAATTGCAAAGCGTATCCCAGGGCTTTGTCGGGATTATTGGTGTGCACGTGCACTTTTACCAACGATAAATCGCCCACGACTATTACGCAATCGCCGATCTTGTTCAGCTTATCGCGCAGCTTGTCTATATCGGAAAGAGTCGTCTTTTTGAACAGGTTTATTATGAAAAATTCGGTGCAGTATTGAAAATGGATCTCGTCGGGGTCGTGGGAATCGGTGAATTCTCCCTCTGATTGCATTTCCGGCAGCGATACAGCTTCGGTTTCAGCCGTTTTTTCCATTTTTACGCCCGTCAGAACGTTATACATTCCTTCGAGTATCAGCAATAATCCTTTACCGCCGGCGTCTACGACTCCCGCCTTTTTCAGCACCGGCAGCATATCGGGCGTAGCGTCCAGAACCTCTGCGCCTTTAGTCAGAATAAGTTTGAAAAACTCCTCGAAATTGCTCTTTTTAGAGGAAATCTTTACAGAATATTGAGCAACCAATCTGATTACTGTAAGTATCGTTCCTTCCTTCGGATAAGTGACCGCGTCGTATGCCGAATCGGAGCCCGCCTTTAGCGCACGCGCAAAAATTTTGGTCGTAACCTCGTCGGAATCGCCCAAAACCGAAGCCATACCTTTAAAAATCTGACTTAATATAACCCCTGAATTGCCTCTGGCGCCGCGTAAAGCTCCCTTTGCCAGCGCTTGGCAAACCAGATCCATGCGGTTTTCTTCGACGGCGGCCATCTCCTTTACGGAGCTGGTCATTGTCATCGTCATATTTGTGCCGGTATCGCCGTCCGGAACGGGAAACACGTTCAGACTGTTTACCAGATTTATATTATTTTCCAGGTTGAGTGCGCCTCCCTCGAACATTTCACGCACCCGACTTGTGTCTATCCTAGTAGTCATTTATATCCTTAACGGCTGTTACACCGCAGTATTTCTACAATTTTACTCCTACGACGTGTATGTCAACTTTTTTAACGCGCATGCCCGTCAAATGCTCCACATTATATTCGACCGAGGACGACAACGAATCCTTTACGGCATCGCGGTTGACGCCGTCTTTTAATATGACGTAAAGTTCTACGAAAATTCGGTTATCCATCGTTACGATCTTTACGCCCTTGCTTTTGGGGACCTTGTTGAAAAGCGTTAAAATACTGTCGCTTAGTCTGCGGCTTTGCAGTTCCACCACTCCATAACAATCCAACGTAACCCTGCTGACAATGACGGCTACGGCTTCGTCGCTGATATTTATATTTCCGTATACGTTTGTGGTTGTAAGCGCCATTTTATTCACGTCTTCCGCGCAAAATCATATTCGCGCGTATAGTAATATTTAATATAATATATTAATTTCAGAATTTATGCAAGTAATTTTACTTGTCTTTTCACATACGGGCGCGATCAACCGTCTTTTTGCTGATTTTTCGGTAAAATTTTAACTGCTGCCTTGCTGTTTTCGTCGGGTTTCGCCGTCGCCGTTACCGCCCGTAGCCGTTGCCGTTCCATAAACCGTTCGCCATTAAGCCGATTTTATTCGGCCACTGCTGCCAAACGCCGCCTTCGCAGCTTTTGCGCAATTATTTTTATCGGATTTGTAAATTTTCTTTGACAAAGTGCGCCGTATCATATAT
>DVNF01000012.1 GCA_018714575.1 Candidatus Stercoripulliclostridium merdigallinarum | reverse complement strand
GAATATAAATGACCGAGGCGTCCCCAAAGGGGATTTTAACTTTGCAAAAAAGCGCGCCGAAAGGCGCGCCTAGACGCGGTTCATATTTTCCTGCCCGACTATTTTTATCCTTATAAAAACGTTATTGCGTGTGCTAACGTTTGTTTAACTACTAACTTCTTTCGTCTAATAACGTTATCAAAACTTTTTCTCGGGCAGGAAAATATTAATATAATTCGTTGACTTTCAAAATCGGTTGGGGTATACTTTAGCTATGAAAAAGCAAAATCTCTTCGCATACGCATATTACTTTTACTTTAGCTACGGGATAGCTTAGTTTTTGCGTGGAGGTTTAATAATACAGTAAATCGGAAAAACCGCCTCGCAAGAAGCGGTTTTTTTAAATTCAAATACACACCTTAAGAGGTAATTATGATAGTAACGGTAAAACAAGGCAGCAATCCGCAACAAGTTAAAAGGCTGACGTCCTGGATAAAGTCTTTGGGACTGGACGTGCACGTTTCGGAGGGTGAAAAATCCACCGTCATAGGGTTGGTGGGCGACACTTCGAAAGTCGATATAGACCTTATCCGTTCTTTGGATATTGTCGAAGCCGTCACCAGGATACAGGAACCTTATAAGAACGCCAACAGAAAGTTCCATCCGGAGGACAGTATAATCGACGTCAGCGGCGTTAAGTTCGGCGGCAAACACTTCCAGATGATCGCAGGTCCGTGCTCGGTCGAATCGGAACAGCAAGTCATCGGCATTGCCGAGGCGGTAAAGGCTTCCGGCGCCACGATGCTACGCGGCGGCGCGTTTAAACCCAGGACTTCGCCGTATGCTTTCCAAGGTTTGGGCTTGAAAGGATTGGAGATCCTGAAAAAGGCGCGCGAAGTAACGGGGCTGCCAATCGTTACGGAGATAATGTCCGAACGCTATATAGACGCTTTTGCCGAAGTGGATATGGTACAGATCGGCGCAAGGAACATGCAAAACTTCGACCTGTTGAAAGCCGTCGGCAGATTGGGTAAACCCGTGCTGTTGAAGAGGGGTCTGGCGAACACCATAGAAGAATGGTTGATGAGCGCCGAATATATCATGAGCGAAGGCAACATGAACATTGTTCTGTGCGAAAGGGGTATCAGGACTTTTGAACCGTACACCAGAAACACTTTGGATCTGTCGGCTATTCCGATCTTAAAGGAAAAGACTCACCTGCCCGTCATCGTAGACCCCAGTCACGCTTCGGGGCTGTCGCGCCTGGTAAAGCCGATGTCGTTGGCTTCCGTCGGCGCGGGAGCGGACGGGCTGATAATCGAAGTGCATAACGATCCGCCGCATGCTTTGTGCGACGGCGCGCAATCTTTGCGCCCCGAACAATTCGACGACGTCGTAAAAGCTATCGACGTGATGTTGCCGTTGGTCAACAAGGAGAGAGGTTGATGAATATCGGTATTGTGGGATTGGGGCTGATAGGCGGCTCTCTTGCCAGGCAATTCAAACGGAATACGCCGCATAGCGTTTACGGATACGATATTTCCGCCGACGCTACGGCAAAAGCCGAGCTGTTGGGCGCGATCGACGGAGTTTTCGATCCCGAAGATCCCGGCGATCTGGACGTCGTGTTCATAGCTTTGACCCCGATCGCCGCAAACCGAGTAATGGACGTATTGGCTCCGAAGCTGAAAAAGGGGGCTATCATAGCCGATACGGCAGGAGTAAAACGTCCGATAATCCGTCATATGACAATGCTGTCCGAACGTTATCCCGACGTTTCGTTTGTCGGAGTTCACCCCATGGCAGGCAGAGAGTACAGCGGTATATCGCACTCCACAGCCACGCTGTTCGAACGCGCGTTCATAATAATAACGCCCTTGTTGACGGATATAGAGGCGGCGGAAAAGATAAAGGAATTATTTATACAGGCTGTTTGCCGCGGAGTTACCATGGCTTCGGCAAGCGAACACGACAAGATCATCGCTTACACTTCGCAACTTGCCCACGTCGTCAGCTCCGCATACATTCAAAACCCAACGGCAAAGGAATATTTGGGCTTTTCGGCAGGCAGTTTCCGCGATATGACCAGGGTAGCCAAACTTAACCCCGATATGTGGACGGAACTGTTCATGGAAAACAAAGATAACCTTTTGCCGTGCATTTGTGATATTATAGAAAAGCTGAACGGCTTTAAACGTGCATTGGAATCCGGCGACGCAGACGAATTGCACGAAATGTTGTCGGAAGGAAACAGGCTGAAAGAAGAGGCGGAGAAAAAAGGCAGAGAATATAAAAATGAGTGACGTCACGGTATACCCATCAAAATTATCCGGGCGGCTAACGCCCCCCGCGTCAAAATCGCACGCGCACAGGCTGATGATAATATCGGCTGTTTCGGGGCACCCGTTGACGATATTAGGGGACCTGAACGGCGACGATATAGCCGCTACGGCAAGGTGCCTCAGCGCAATCGGCACAGGCGTTGAAACCGGAAGAGGATACATAAAGATCACTCCGAACGCTTTTCACGACGGCGATATGGACGCAGGCGAATCCGGCAGCACCTTAAGGATGTTGCTGCCGGTAATTCCGACTTTGGGGATAACGGCGCGGATAGACGGCAGAGGGCGTTTGCCGGAAAGACCCATAGGCGATATAATCGAAGCTTTACGGAATGCCGGAGCCTATGTTTCGGACGATAAATTACCGCTGAAAATCGGCGGTGAGTATGCCGCGCGAAGGTTTGTCGTTTTCGAACCGAAAAGCAGTCAGCATATCAGCGGAATGCTGATCGCTTTGGCAAAGATCGGCGGCGGCAGAATAGATATTTTCGGGGAACTTCCCTCCAAGGGCTATGTCGATATGACGGTAGAGGCATTGTCGGAATACGGCGTTACTATCACAGCCGATTCCGAAGGATATACGGTCGAATCGGGATTTACGAAGTTTCCGGACAGAATATTGTGCGAAGGCGATTGGTCCGGAGCGGCGGCATTAGCCGCCGCCGCGGCTGTGTCCGGCGACGTTACGATAGACGGACTGAAATATCCGTCCGCGCAACCCGATTCCGTGATCGTGAAATTGCTAGCGGATATCGGGGCAAAGACGGAAGTTAGTAAATACGGCTGTATGTGTTCCCTTCGGGTGCAGGCAGCCGATTCTATCGGCTTGGGATTCAATGCCGACGGCGCGCCCGATATCGTGCCCGTATTGGCGGCGGTTTTGGCGTTTTCCAAAGGCGAATCGTCAATTTACGGCGTAGAGCGGCTGAAAATAAAGGAATCCGACCGTATAACAAGCGTTGTAAACGCATTGAACGCCACGGGAGCGGTCGCCGATTACGACGGTAAACGTATCAGGATCTTTGGCGGAAAGGGAAAGATACGCGGCGGAACGGTAAATGCCAACGGCGATCACAGGATCGCCATGATGGGCGCGGTTTTGGCAACGGGCGCCGAAGCTCCGGTAACTATTTTAGGCGCGGATTGCGTTAAAAAATCCTATCCCGGCTTTTTTGAACGGCTTGCCGAATTGGGAGGAAAGATCGAATGGAAAAAATAGAAAAAACAGAAAACATAAAGGTTTCGTTGTACGGCGGATCGCACGAAAAAGCCGTAGGAGTCAGGATAATCGGAGTACCGAAAGGAACTTCGATAGACACTGCGGCGATAGACAGTCTGTTGAACAGGCGGCGCGCAAAGAAAGCCGTTTGGTCGACTCCGCGGCTGGAAGCCGACGAATACACCTTTTTGTGCGGAGTGCGGGACGGAGTTGCCACGGGGGAAGAAATAGTCGCCGAAATCAAAAATTCCAACACGAAAAGCGGCGACTATCCTAAATATATTCCGCGTCCTTCGCATGCCGATTATGCGGCGTACATAAAGGACGGCGCCCATGAGATCGCTCCGGGCGGCGGCAGATTTTCAGGCAGGCTGACCGCGCCGCTGTGTATTGCAGGCGGTATAGCTAAAGGCATATTGGCTGAAAAAGGTATACAGGTTTTGGCTTATGTAAAAGAAATTGGCGGAGTTGTAGGAAAAGGGTATGCGGACGGTGTGACTGCGGAGGAAATAATCTTAGCTCAGGATACTCCGCCGTATTCGGTCACCGACGGCGAAGCCATGTTGAAAGCCGCCGAAGCCGCCAGGCTTGCAGGCGATTCCGTAGGCGGCGCGGTAGAATGTATAGTAATCGGAATGCCCGTAGGGATAGGCGATTTTTATACCGCAGGCATAGAAAGCGCGATAGCTTACGAATTGTTCGGAGTCCCCGCGGTGAAAGCCGTCGAGTTCGGCTTGGGAACAGGTTTTTCGAAGGCGTTCGGGTCCGAGGTCAACGATCCGTTCCGATTCGAGGGCGGAAAGGTAATTACCGCTACGAACAATTCGGGAGGCGTCAACGGCGGTATATCTAACGGCATGCCGATAACTTTCAGGGCGACTCTCAGACCTACTCCGTCGATATCGAAGCCCGAACTCAGCGTCGATCTGTCGACAGGAGAAAACGTCGTTTTGAATTTACGAGGCAGACACGACGCATGTATAGTGCCGCGCGCGGCGGCGGCTATAGAAGCGGCTGCGGCAATAGCAGTATGGAAACTGATTTCGGAGGAAGCATGACCAAACTTGACGAACTCAGGCGCGAGCTGGACGTAATTGACGATAAAATCGCGGCGTTATTCGCGCGCAGAATGGATATAGGCAGGGCGGTCGGATTGTATAAGAAACATTCCGAATATCCCGTAAACGACCCCGGCAGAGAAACCGCTATAATTAAACGTATAGCCGACGAACTGCCGCCTTTGTCAAAGGAATTTGCGCCGGCATTGATGCAAACGCTGTTCAGCTGTTCCAAAGCCGTCCAAAAGCGAGTAAGCGGCAATTATTACGTGATAGGCAAAAAACTTCCTCATTCCTGGAGCCCGGAAATATACACGCCTCTAGGATTGGACTACGGCATAAAGGAATTGCCGGACGAAGAGGCGGTCAAACGGTTTGTTTCGGCGCGTGAATTTAACGGGATCAACGTAACGATCCCCTACAAGCAAACGGTAATACCTTTGTTGGATTACGTTTCCGACGAAGCGCGCGAAGTAGGCGCGGTAAACACCATAGTCAATCGTGACGGGAAATTGTACGGATACAATACAGACGTAGGCGGAATGACTGCGGCAATCGCCGCGGCAGGGATAAACCCGAAAGGTATGACGGCGGCTGTGTTCGGCGGTAACGGCGGCACGGCGCATACCGCAAGGTACGTTTTGAAAACCCTGGGCGCGCGGCAGATACTGACCGTATCCAGGACGGGAGATATAAACTATAATAACGTTTACGATTATCCCGTTGAATTTATCATAAACGCAACGCCGGTAGGTATGTATCCCCGGATCGAATCTTCGCCTGCCGATCCCGCAAGGTTCCCTTCCTTGAAGGGAGTTTTCGACGCGGTCTACAATCCGCTAAGGACGGTTTTTGTAGAAGAGGCGTTGGCTTCGGGTATCCCCGCGGCAAACGGATTATATATGCTGGTGGAACAAGGTCGTTTGGCTTATCAATTATTTACGGGAACCGAAGTAGATAAATCGGTTACCCAAACAATAACGGATTCAATAGCCGCGGCGAAAACGAATATAGTATTGACGGGCATGCCGGGCGCGGGAAAAACCTCTGTGGGTCGTGAGTTATCGGCGATAACCGGCAGGGAATTTATCGACCTGGATGACGAGATCGAAAGGGCGGAAGGACGCACGATCCCCGAAATTTTCGCTGCCGACGGCGAGGACTATTTCCGCGCGGCGGAAAGCCGTGCGGTAGCGGATGCCTCCGCAAAAAACGGCGTGATAATTGCTACCGGCGGCGGCGCCGTAATGAGTAATGCAAATCGGTTGGCACTCAAAAGAAACGGATATATAGTTTATATAAAACGGGATATTAAAGACCTGCCTTCCGACGGGCGCCCCGTCAGTCGGCAGCGCGGAGCGGAAGCTATCTATAACGAAAGAAAGGGAGTTTATGAAAGCTTTGCCGATTTAACTATTGAAAACGTCGATATTTTATCGACCGCTCAAACTATTGCTACAGCCGATTATAAAAGAATTTAAACACAGACGTTTTTAAAAGAGGAGCCGAACGGCTCCTCTTTTTATGCTTTAAGTAGAAACTGTCACATATTTTTATGGACAGTTTTTTAGCTACAACAATCAACCTTCCCGAAAAGATCTAAACGAATGAAGAATAAAACCAGAACTTTGACTGTTTGCATTTGACAAGTAATTTAACATTTTATAAACTTTATATTTTAGAATATATTTAATTTTTCAATAAATTGTTCAATATATCCAGCAATAGGCTTATTATTGTAAGATGCATTACCACAAGTGGAAATCCCACATTTATATGTTCATAATTTTATATAACTATATACATACAATATGATTACTATTGATTTAAATCACATAGTATGTTATAATGGCGACAGTAAAACGATAAGGAGACAAATCCAATGATTATGAACTGTAAAGAACTTCATGAGATATTGAGACGTGCAGGTGCCAGATTTATATATCCTGGTTTTCAAGACAATTCTTGCGATGGGATATGTTCGGATTTTACAAAGATACCGAAGAACGGCGTTTATATAATGTTTGAAAATGGCGAAACGGCGCACCCCTACGACTTTAACGAACGGATCGTCCGTATCGGGATAAACAAGCAACAGGACAGACTGCCACGGCGTTTGAGATCCCACTACGACGGAACCGTACATACCAGTGTTTTCAGAAAGCACATCCGCACCGCAATTGCCGAAAGAGACGGCATTGCAGTTGACAAAGTAACCGAGCAACAGATTTCCGATTATATTCGTAAAAATATTACATTTGTTGTAATAGAAGTAAATGACAATGAGAAACGGAAAGAACTGGAAAAAGCACTTATTTCCGCCGTTGCGCAATGCCCCGAATGCAATGCCTCGGACAAATGGCTCGGAAAGTATTGTGCCGCACCAAAAATACACAATGGGAAGTTATGGAATGTGGAATATTTGAATAGCAAAACACCCTTAACAAGTGAGCTATCCCAACTGATATGCGACGGACTTGTTTTTGGGCATGAAGTAGACGAAGATTATCAAAAATTTATGAATGACTGACTTTATGTCCTTAACTTGGTACCTGAAATCTCTATAATTGAAAAAAGGA
>DVNF01000127.1 GCA_018714575.1 Candidatus Stercoripulliclostridium merdigallinarum | reverse complement strand
TATGCCTTTGATTATTACTATAGCCTGTTTCAAATAATTAAAGAAAGCTATATAAGTCAAAACCAAGCCGATACCCAATACTATCCAATCCAGGTAAGCGACTTTTTCCGCCCAGAAGGGATGGAAAAAGCTCATTATAATGGCAACCGAGATCGTGGCGGAAGCAACTTTTCCCATATAATTGGCTTTGATATTCTTGCTGTCGCCTGCCATGAAAATGCCGCCTACCACCATGGTAGCTTCTTTTAAAAGCAGTACCAAAATAAACGCCCAATGCACATAAGAAATTATGACCAAGCCCAAAATCGTGGCGCAATGCATGATTTTATCGGCAAGAGGATCTATCATCTCGCCGATCTGCGAACCTTGGTTGAAGTGCCTGGCGATATACCCGTCTATGACGTCGCTGCCTGCGGCAACCACCAAAATTATCAAACCTATGATCGGCAGTTCGTAAGCGCCTACCGACAGATATGTCATCGGATCTATAGTGCACCACATGATAAAGGGCACGCAGATGATCCTGAACAAGGTCATCATGTTGGGTATAGTCCAAAAATGTTTTAACAGCTCTTTCACTTTTATTCCCTCCGGAATTTTTGTCGGCTCCGCACTTTCCGCGCGGCGCACATTGAAGTGATTATAACATAATATAAGTTATAATGCAAATCCAAGAAAAACAAATATCAATTATCAATAATAAAAATAATTTGTCTTATCGCGGTTTATATTACGCTTTTTCCTTTCGGCATTAAGCCCCCGGTCCCAGCCGCCTGATAAATTCGTCCTCGTCGATAATTTCTATGCCTAACTTGGTCGCCTTGTCCAATTTCGATCCCGCGTTTTCACCTGCCACGACAAGATTGACCTTTTTCGAAACTGTGCCGGAAGGAATACCGCCGTTTTCGGAAATAAGCCGCTCGGCTTCGGAGCGTTTAAACCTTGTCAAACTGCCCGTCAGCACTACCGTTTTGCCTGCAAATACGCCTTCCGTATTCGTTACGCGGTTTTCAAAAACGATGCCTTCGGAAATCAATTCCTCTACTGCCGCACGTTTTGCGTCGTCCGCAAAAAAGTTAACGACCGATTGTGCGGTAATAGCGCCGAAGTCGTCCAACGCGGCGATCTCCTCGGCTGTTCCGTTCATCAGCGCATCCAAACTTCCGAAGTGGTCGGATAACTGTTTGGACGCCTTTTTCCCGATATTCGGGATCCCTATCGCAAAAATAAACCTATCCAAAGTCGTGTGTTTTGATTTTGCCACGCTGTTCAGAAGGTTGGATATTTTTTTGTCTTTGAACCCGTCCAATTCCTTTAGGTCGTCCTCGGTAAGACGGTATAAATCGGCAGGCTTTTTGACTCCGCGTTCGTTATATAATTGTTCCAAAGTCTTTTCCGAAAGTCCGTCTATATCCATACAATCGCGCGAAGCGAAATGATCCAACTGCGATATGATCTGCGGCGCGCAGTTCACCTGATTCGTGCAATAATAGAAAGCTCCGTCCTGTCTGACGGGATAGCCGCAAGCCGGACAGCGTTCCGGAGGCAGTATTTCACGGTCGTCGTCGTGCGATTCGTACACCCCCATAATTTCGGGAATGACGTCGTTGGAACGGCGTATCAATACTCTGGAACCGATTTTTACACCCTTTTTACGGATGTCGTCCATATTGTTCAACGTGGCGTGTTTTATCGTCGCGCCGCCTAAATCCACGGGATCTAGTTCCGCCAAAGGATTTAATTTGGAAGTCCTGGACACCTGCCACAGGACGTTTCTTAAAATCGTAGTAGTTTCGTCGGCTTTGAATTTGTATGCCAGCGCCCAACGCGGAAACTTTTCCGTATATCCCAATTCCTCTCTGATCGCCACCGAATCTACTTTTATAACGGCTCCGTCGATCAAGTAGTCCAAACTTTCGCGCTCGGCTTCGATTGCGTTTAAAGATTTTATCGCTTCCTCCGCCGTGTTGACTATATCGAACCTTTTACCGTATAAAAAGCCGTTTTCTATTATAAAATCGCGCATTTCATGTTGAGCCGCAAAAGCTATGCCCTCGTGGTAACCGATATTGTACGCGAAAAAATCCAGCTTCCTTTTAGCAGTTTCGCCCGGGTCCAGGTTTCTGATCGCGCCGGCTGCGGCGTTTCTGGGGTTTTTCAGCGGCACCTCCGCCGTTTTGTTGTATTCGTTGAATGCCGAAAAACGCATTATGCCTTCGCCTTGGACTTCGATAAGTCCCTTAAACGGTATCGACAGCGGAATAGTTCGGATCGTCTTTATCTGTTCGGTAACGTCCTCGCCCGTGACTCCGTCGCCTCTGGTGGCGCCACGGATCAAACTGCCGTCGCTATAAGTCAGCGAAATTGTCAAACCGTCGAATTTATGTTCCACCGTAAACGTCGGCGTTTCGACGGCTTCTTTTTTTACGCGGTTGAAAAATGCCTCGACTTCTTCCGGAGTGTTGGCTTTGTCCAATGAATACAGCCTTGCCATGTGCTTATAAGGCTTAAATGATTTCAGCGGCTTTGCCCCTACCCTTTTGGTGGGAGAGTCGGGCAAAACGAACAGCAGCTCCTCCTCCAACGCCTTTAACTCGTCATAGAGTTTGTCGTCTGTCTCTTATACACAT
>DVNF01000126.1 GCA_018714575.1 Candidatus Stercoripulliclostridium merdigallinarum | reverse complement strand
TTTGGTTCTGGGGCGCTGGCACGAAACCGCAACTGACTTCGTTTAAGAGCCGTTTCGGCGTTACGGGCGCCATTGTTTCGGCGGTCGATCTGTTGAAAGGGATAGCTAAAGGCACCGACATGTATTCGCCTTGCGTAAAGGGGGCGACGGGCACGTTGGCGACTAATTGGCAGGGCAAGGTCAACGCGGTAAAGGATTGTTTTGAAAGCGGGATCGACTTTGTGTACCTGCATTTCGAAGCTCCAGACGAATGCGGGCACCAGGGCGACGTCCGCGGAAAAATCGCGGCGATAGAAAAGGTCGACGAGGCGGCGGGCAAGCTGTTCGATTTCCTGCAAAACAATTCGAACGGCTTCAGAATGGCGATTTTGCCCGATCACCCCACGCCGATTTCGGTAAAAACTCACGTTGCCGATCCCGTGCCGTATATTTTTTACGACAGCTCCGATCCGGTGACTTCGGATCTGAAATATAACGAAAAAGACGCCGCAAAAGGCGAATATTTATCAAACGGACAGATGATTTCCAAATTATTAACGGAGGGCAGACATGCTTGATTCCAAAAGCTTAAGAAAAAAATACCTTGAATTTTTCCGCGACAGGGGACACACGATTATCCCCAGCGCGTCCCTGATACCCGAAAACGATCCGACGGTTTTGTTCACCACCGCGGGTATGCAACCTTTGGTCCCTTACCTGTTGGGACAGAAACACCCCGGCGGTAAACGCTTGACCGACGTTCAGAAATGCGTCAGAACGGGCGACATCGACGAAGTCGGCGACGACACCCACTGCACCTTTTTCGAGATGCTGGGAAATTGGTCGTTGGGCGATTACTTCAAACGCGAATCGATAGCCTGGTCTTATGAATTTTTGACAAAAGTTTTGGGGATCTCTCCCGACAAATTGGCGGTAACCGTCTTTGCCGGGGACGAGGACTGCCCCCGCGACACCGAAGCCGCCGCGCGGTGGCAGGAAATGGGCATACCCGCAGACAGGATCTTCTATCTGCCGAAAGAGAACAACTGGTGGATAGCCGGGACGACGGGACCGTGCGGCGAGGATACCGAGATATTCTATATCGACGAAACCAAACCCGGCAACAGCCCTGCCGACGACGGCGGCAGGTACGTCGAGATATGGAACAACGTCTTTATGCACTATTACAAGCACCCCGACGGTACCTATACCGAATTGGCGCAAAAGAATATCGATACCGGAATGGGGCTGGAGCGCACGCTGATGACGTTGAACGGCTATCGTTCGGTATACGATACCGACGTCCTAAGACCTGTGGCGGAGCTGTTGCGTCAAAAAATTTCCGATACCGGAGCCGAGGCGGAGCGTGCCGTCAGGATCATAGCCGATCACACCAGGACGGCGACGTTTATTTTGGGCGACCCCAGGGGAGTCGCTCCTTCCAACGTCGACAGGGGATACATTCTGCGCCGTCTTATCAGACGCGCCGTCAGATACGCCAGACAGTTGGGACTGCCGGCGGAGGTATTGACGGAATGCGCGCAAAAATACATCGAGATCTACGGAGATTTCTATACCGAGCTGCAGGACAATTCCGCAAAAATCCTGGAGGAGTTGCAGTTGGAAACGGAAAAATTCGACAAGACCTTGCACCAAGGCTTAAAGGAATTCGAAAAGCTGTTGGGCTATATAAAGGACAACCGCATTTCCGGCAAAGCCGCGTTTAAGCTGTACGACACATACGGATTCCCGCCGGAAATGACCGTAGAGCTAAGTCGTGAACACGGCGTCACCGTGGACATGGAGGGTTTCCAACGCGCCTTTAACGAACATCAACAAAAATCAAAAGCCGGTTCCGAGCAAAAATTCAAGGGCGGCCTTAGCGATTCGGGCGAAGAAACTACCAGATTGCATACGGCTACGCACTTGCTGATGGAAGCGCTCAGAAGAGTTTTATCCGACCCGACGATCATGCAAAAGGGATCTAACATCACTCCCGAAAGGCTCAGGCTGGACTTCAATTTCCCCCGTCCGCTGACGGCAGAGGAGATAGCAAAGGTCGAAGACAAAGTCAACGAAGCCATTGCGGCGGCGGTCCCCGTGACCTGCGAGGAGATGACTCCGGACGCGGCGCACGCCGCCGGCGCGGTAGGCGTCTTCGGCGATCGCTACGGCGACATCGTAAAAGTTTACACGATGGGCAACTACTCGAAAGAGATCTGCGGCGGACCGCATGCCGCCAACACTTCGGAGCTGGGACATTTCAAGATCGTAAAGGAACAGTCCAGCTCCGCCGGCGTCAGAAGGATAAAGGCAGTCTTGGAATCCAAGTAATACCTGAACCGAATAAATTTAAAAAACCGAAAAATCCGATAGTAAGGGACGGCTTATGTTAAAACTTATACCTTATCCGAAACAAGTAACCGAGGGCGAGGGAACAGTCAAAACGGCGACGGACGAATTCGGCGCGCCGAAATACGAACGCGTTTACGACGAGGGGATGGCGGCGGAAAACTATGAACTGACCGTAACCGATAACGGCGCAAAGATCAGGGCGGGCAGTCAATCCGGATTTATTTACGGGGAAACCACGCTGAACCTGTTGACCTCTTCCGCCGAACCGATTGCGGCAACACGCATCTGCGACGGTCCGAAATGGGCGTGGCGCGGATACATGTTGGACGTGTCGCGCTACTTTTTTTCGGTAGACGACGTAAAGAAACAGATCGACTTTATGGCGGTTTTGAAACTGAACGTCCTGCACCTGCATCTGACCGACGACCAAGGTTGGAGGGTAGAGATAAAAAAATATCCGCGCTTGACCGAGGTCGGCGCCTGGCGGCGCAGAACGCTGTTCCGTCTGAAACGCCACGGCGGCTATTACACGCAGGAAGAATTAAAAGAGATCGTTTCTTATGCCCACGCAAACGGCATAAAAGTCGTACCCGAAATCGAATTTCCGGGACATTTTACTGCGGTCATCGCCGCTTATCCGGAGCTGGGTTGTTACGGAAAAGGGGTTAAGGTAGCCGAAAATTTCGGTGTAAAATACGACGTGGCTTGTTTGGGGAATCCTCAGGTCATGCAATTCGTAAAGGACGTTTTATCCGAACTTTTCCCGATTTTCACCGACGAATATTACCATATAGGCGGCGACGAAGTGTTGTACCAAAGGTACGAACTTTGTCCTAAATGCCGTAAGGCAAAGGAAGAAGCCGGCGCAAAAAGCTGGGCGGAGCTGCAGGCGCGTTTCGTCAACGAGATCGCGGCGTTTTTAAATGAAAACGGCAAACGCACGATAACCTGGAACGAGGCGGTCCCTTCCGGCAAGGTCGACAAGAGCATTATTTGGCAGTATTGGCAGGGCGGTTTGGACGAAAGCGCGCTGGCAACCGAAATCAACGCCGGCAGGCAAGTGATAATTTCGTCCCGTTGTCCGTATTACCTGGATCTGCCGTACGCTACGAATACGCTTCGCGCCATTGCCGAATACAGGGACGTTCCGCAGGGCGCGGATCCCGAAAAAGTGTTGGGCTTGGAATTCGCGCTGTGGACGGAATTGGTACCCGATCAGCGGAACGCCGAAAAAAAGATGTTTCCGCGTTTGGCGCTGATGGCGGAAAAGGCTTGGCGCGGAGAGGTCGCAGACGATTTTCCCGTCAGGTATACGGAGATCGCCGAAAAGCTGATCGCTTTGGGCGCGGACATTCCCGAAAAATTAAAAATGCCGCCCAAGGGTATTGCCGCGGTTATAGATAAAATATGGTTCAACAGATCGCAATTATATTGGGGCGCGATCACAAATCTGATCGGGAACATAAAGGCGACTGTTGCCGCAAAAAAACAAAACAGGGAAATGGAGGACGGAAAGAAAGATGTCTGAGACAAACAAAAACAGACTGATAGCCATAGCCGAAGCCTTTGACGGAGTAGAAGGCGTAACAAACGTTTCCCAATACGGAATGGGGCATATAAACGATACCTATCTGGTGGAAACGAAGGGAAAGGAAAAGTATATCCTGCAAAGGATAAACGACAAGATATTCACCGACGTCGACAAGCTGATGCAAAACATCGTGGGAGTGACCGAATACATTTCGGCGCACACCGCCGCGCCGAAAGAGGAATGTCTTAGGGTGATACCGACTTCGGGAAAGCCGTATCTAAGGACGGAAGAAGGCTGTTTCAGAACCTATAATTTCATTTCCGCCGGAGTCAGCATCGAGCACGTTCCCACGGCGGAAGGGCTGTACGTTTCGGCGAAAGGGTTCGGAGCTTTCCAAGCGGCGTTGGACGGGTATCCCGCCGAGACTTTGTTCGACAGCATACCCGATTTTCATAACACCGCGGTGCGGTTCAAAAAGTTTGTCGCCGCCGTAGAAAACGACGTTTGCGGCAGAAGGGCAAGCGTCCAAAAGGAAATAGATTTCGTGACCGACAGACAACGCTATTGCGACAGAGTCGTCGGCGCGTTGGACAGAGGGGAGCTGCCTTACCGCGTCACGCATAACGACACGAAAGTCAATAACGTATTGATAGACGTCGTCAACATGCGTCCCGTGACGGTCATCGACTTGGATACGGTGATGAGGGGCAGTATACTGTACGATTTCGGGGACGGAGTGCGCTCCGGAGCCTCGACCGGCGCCGAGGACGAAAGGGATCTGACAAAGGTGAACTTTTCAAAGGAGCTGTACGCCGCTTACGCGAAAGGCTTTGTCGGCGAAGTGGGCGGCCGTCTGACCGAAGCCGAGATCGGAATGTTGCATTTCGGCGCGATCTTAATGACATACGAATGCGGAATGAGGTTCTTGACCGATTATTTGGAAGGAGATACATACTTCAAAACGCATCGTGAGGGGCAGAATTTGGACCGAGCGCGCACTCAGTTCAAAATGGTACAAGACATGGAAGCCGAGGAAGAATTTATGCGCGAAACGGTGATGAAATATGCCGGGAAAAGAAATTAAATTGACGGACACGCCCGCGGAAGTCGTTTTGCGCGACAATTCGGGCGGGGACGGGATCGGAGGCAAAGCTACGCTTTGGCGCACGGAAAATGCGATCAAAGTGTTGTTTTGCGCCGTTGATAATGATATAATTTCATACGGAAAAAAGTACAACGAACCTCTGTGGAAAGGGGATACGGTAGAAATTTTTCTGACGCTGGGCAGGCGGAACAGGTACCTTGAATTGGAAGTAAATCCCGACGGCGCGGGGTATGCGACCTTCGTCGAAAACCGCAACGGCGAATTCGAGTTGGAATTCATAGACGAACCGCCGTTCAAATGGGAGGCGCGACGTACGGAATACGGCTACGAATGCAGCTTTGAAATACCGTTTTCGACGCTAAAAGCCATAGGGTTTGACGAAAACGAAGCGTATTTCAACCTGTATATGCAGGATTACACGGCGGACGGACTGCGGCTGTACGCTATGGCTCCGACCATGCGCGGCAGTTTCCACCGCCCCGAAGCCTTTGTGAAATTGGCTGTCGAATAGTCAAATAGTCGAATAGGGCGCAACGGGATTCGTCGGAAGTCAAATAAAAGCGGATAAAAACGCAAAAACTATAAAAATCGATATAAAACGTAAAAGGAGATTTAGTATGAAAGTTTTGGTTACGGGCGGAGCAGGTTACATAGCCACACATACCGACGTATGTTTGTTGAACGCAGGCTACGACGTCGTAGCGGTCGACAATTTTTCGAATTCTTCCTATGAAAGCATCGAAAACGTCGAAAAAATCACCGGCAAAAAAGTTATTTTTTACGAAGGGGACGTTTGCGACAAAGCCGTCCTTGAAAAGATTTTCTCGGAGCATAAAATCGACGCGGTCATACACTTTGCAGGCTTGAAAGCCGTAGGCGAAAGCTGCGCGAAGCCTTTGCTGTACTACAGAAACAATCTGGATTCTACGCTGACGCTGTTGGAAACGATGGTCAAATACGACGTAAAAAGGTTTGTTTTCAGCTCCTCCGCGACGGTATACGGCACGCCCGAAAGATTGCCGCTGGACGAGGAATGCAGCCTGTCCACGACCAATCCTTACGGAGCGACAAAGCTGATGATAGAAAACATTTTGCGCGACGTTTACGCGGCAGACCACAGCTTCCATATATTGTTACTCAGGTATTTCAACCCCGTAGGCGCTCACGAATCGGGACTGATAGGCGAAGACCCCAAAGGTATCCCGAACAACCTGATGCCTTACGTGGCAAAGGTGGCTCACGGCGAATTGCCTTATCTGAACGTTTTCGGTAACGACTATCCGACTCCGGACGGCACCGGCGTAAGGGATTACATTCACGTTATGGACCTTGCGGAAGGACACCTGGCGGCGTTGGAACACATCGATTCTTACGGCGTCGAAGCCATCAACCTGGGAACCGGCGTAGGCTATTCGGTTTTGGATATGGTCAAAGCTTTCGAAAAAGCTTCCGGCAGACCCGTTCCGTATAAAATCGCTCCCAGACGTCCCGGAGATATAGCCGCCTGCTATGCCTCTCCCGAAAAAGCGGCAAGGGAACTGAATTGGCGCGCAAAGCGTAACCTGGAAGATATGTGCCGCGACCTGTGGAACTTCCAGATCCATAAAAAGTAAAGCCATGTACAATAAAAAAGCATACGAATTGGGGAGCGTGCGCTCCGTCATCAGGGAGCTGTTCGAATACGGCAAAGCGCGCGCCGCAAAATACGGCGCCGATAAAGTGTTCGATTTCAGCCTGGGCAATCCTTCCGTACCGCCTCCGCAAGAGGTGGAACAGGCGATCGTCGACTTTGTGGCTACGACCGAACCTATCGCTTTGCACGGATATACTTCTGCGCCCGGCGACGCCGGGGTCCGCGCCGCCATAGCCGATTATACGAACGAACGCTTCGGTACGAACTTTACCGCGGACTATATCTATATGACCTGCGGCGCGGCGGCGGCGCTGACGATCACGTTGGGAGCGTTGGTGACTCCGGAGATCGACGAAGTCATAGCGGTTGCGCCGTACTTCCCCGAATACAAGGTGTTTGCCGAGGCTGCGGGCGCGACCTTTAAGGTGTTGCCGATAACGCGTAAAGATTTCCAAATCGACGCCGAAGCGTTAAAAAACACGGTGACGGAAAAGACTGCCGCAATCATAATAAATTCCCCCAATAACCCTTCGGGCGTGGTGTATAATGACGAATGTCTGAAAGCCGTTGCGGAGGTTTTAGGCAACAAAAGCGCAGAATACGGTCACCCGATCTATATAATTGCCGACGAGCCTTACCGCGAATTGGTATACGGCGGAGTAAAAGTCGGATTTATTCCGAACTACTACAAAGATTCCGTTATCTGCTATTCCTATTCTAAATCATTGTCCCTCCCGGGCGAGCGTATAGGCTATATCGCCGTCAATCCGGAGGCTGCGGACGCAAAGGAAATATACCTTGCCGTGATGGGCGCGGGCAGAGCGCTGGGATACGTTTGCGCGCCCAGCCTGATGCAATACGTGGTAGGGCGTACGTTGCGCCTGAAGCCCGATTTACAGGCTTACGAACGCAACAGGGAATTGATCTACGGCGGCTTGACGGAGATAGGCTACGAATGCGTCAGACCCGATGGCGCGTTCTATCTGTTTATAAAAGTGCCCGGCGGCGACGACGAGAAGTTCTCCGAAAAGGCAAAAGAATACGGCGTGTTGGTGGTGCCGGGAACAGGTTTCGGCGCGCCCGGATACGTCAGGTTGTCCTATTGCGTGGCTTACGACACGATCAAAAATTCGTTGGAACATTTCGCCGCGCTGTACAAAGATTTCGCAGACTGATCCGTACATGCGCACGTTGATAGCCATAGGCGGCGGCGAATTGAAAACAAAGACGACGCTGAAAATAGACGAATATATAGCCGATTTGGTCAAAAAGCGCGCGGCTCCGAACAGGGGCACCGCGCTTTTTATCGGTACGGCAAGCCACGATTCTCTGCCGTATTTCAATTCGTTCAGAAAGATATACACTTCGGTGTTCGACATCAAAGCCGAGGTCGCGCTGTTGACGAAAAAGGACGTTCCGATAGAACATAACGCCGAAAAGTTGAAAAAAACGGACCTGATCTACGTAGGCGGCGGCGACACGCTGTATATGTTGGACGTATGGCGAAAAACCGGTTTCGATAAGCTGATCCTGGAAGCTTACCGTAACGGAGTGCCCGTTGCCGGGTTGTCGGCAGGGGCGATATGCTGGTTTGAAAAGATGTATACCGATTCGGCAAAGCGCGAGGACGGCGGCTACGGGATAGAGGACGGTTTGGGCTGGATCCCCGGCATCATGACTCCGCATTACAATTTGCGCCCCGAATTCGACGAAATAGCCCGTGACTACCCGATAAAATACGCGGCCAAGGACAACGAAGCGTTGCTGTTCGAGGACGAAAAATTCGTCGGCAAACTGAGCTGACGGGACGGATACGGCGGAACGGAAAAATGAAAGGCAAAAAAAACGCCTAAAGGCGTTTTTTTATTTTAAAATTAATCGATATAGGCTGAAAATAAAGGCTGAAAAAAAAGCTATAGCCTTTAATCGTTTTGCGACGGATCGCCGCTTATCGCTTGCGCGGCAAGTTCGGCGCGGCGCTTTTTCCATGCGTAGCGGGAAACGAACAGCATGGGGATACCGGCTATTGCCATCAACAGCGACCAAAACTGCGAGGGGCTGAGTCCGGGGATCAGCGATCCGCGATCGTCGCCGCGCCAGAATTCTATGACAAAGCGGAAAATGCCGTACAGGATCATATACAGCGCAAGGTTGTACGGATGCGGTTTTTTCAGATAGATTATCAACAGCACGATAAAAGCCACGAACAAGAATACGGCTTCGATCAAATTCGTGGGGATGACTTTTTGTTCCATCGGCAGTCCTGTAGCCGGATCGATAAAAGCGACGCCGATCCACGAATCGGTGGGCAGACCGTAGCAACAACCTGCCATAAAGCACCCGACTCTGCCGATAGAGTGTCCCAAAAGTATGCCTAAGGGAACCGAAGACAGGACATCGGTGAGTTTGCCTTTGTACTTGTTTCTGAACGCGAAAGCCAGGATCAAAAAGATTGCGGCGCCGCCGATCAATCCGCCCTGGAAGGTCAGCCCGTTATATCGAAAGCCTACGGAGGGGTCCTCGATATAATCGTAAAGCGATTGGAACAGCGCGGCAAAGCCGAAGCCGCCTGCGGCGGCGACCACGCCGATTATGGTGATGAAATCTACGTAACGCTTGTCGACTTTGTCGTGTTTGGCAAGCAGCCAAAATACGACAAAGCAAGCCAGAACGCCCAACGCCACCAAAATTCCGTATAAAGTTATTACTCCGCCGATTTCATAAGGATACATGCCTAGATTATATCCCAAAAACGCGAAAAAGTAAATACCTTCGCGGTTAAAGCGTAATATCGTAAAAATAAAAATATTTTTAATGGATTTTCAAGGAAAAACCGCAGAACATCCGATAAATATATCTTTTTACGGTGGGAAATAGGGCGGAGCGGCAAAAAATCGCGATCCGCACTTGCTTTATATATCATATATATGTTATTATATATATAGCTATTCGCGCGCGCATATACGCGCGTATAAATTGATACAGCAAATACATAAAAGGAGAACGATATGACCGAAAAATTAAATCACGGTTACGATGCCGGCGACATACAGGTGCTGGAAGGTTTGGAACCTGTCAGAAAGCGCCCCGGAATGTATATCGGCACTACCGACGTCAAAGGGTTGCATCACCTGATCACCGAAGTCGTGGATAACTCGATCGACGAAGCTTTGGCGGGTTACTGCACTCATATCGAAGTGACGATTTTACCGGACGGCGCCTGCCGAGTCAGGGACAACGGCAGAGGTATTCCTACGGGCATAATTCCGAAAGAGGGCAAATCGGCGGTAGAGGTAGTTTTGACAAAGCTGCATGCCGGAGGCAAGTTCGGCTCGGGCGGTTACAAAATTTCAGGCGGCTTGCACGGCGTAGGCGTATCCTGCGTAAACGCGCTGTCGGAGTGGTTGGAAGTACGAGTGTTTCAGAACGGAAAGATCTATAAGCAGGTATTCAACCGCGGCATACCGCAACGCGACTTGCAGGTAGTGGGCGAAACCGACGAAACGGGCACCGAAGTAACCTTCTTCCCGGACGACGAGATATTCGATTCGATAATCTTCCAATACGATATGATGAAACAGCGCCTAAGGGAGCTGGCGTATCTGAACAAGGGATTGAAGATAACTTTGACGGACGAACGCGAGGGGCAACAGCGCAGCGAGTTGTTCTGCTACGAAGGCGGCATCAGGCACTTTGTCGATCAGATGAATATCGGCAAAGACGTCATATTCCCCGAAACGCTGTATATCGACGAAACGGTGGGCGACAACATAGTCGAAATCGCCATGCAATACAACACCGGATATGACGAAAAGATATATACTTACGCCAACAACATCAACACCGAGGAAGGCGGTATGCACCTGGAAGGTTTCAAAGCCGCGCTGACAAAGGTATTGAACGACTACGGTCAATCCTCCAAGACGTTAAAGGAAAACGAAAAGCTGTCCGGCGACGACGTGCGCGAAGGCTTGACCGCGGTACTCAGCGTAAAATTGCCCGAACCGCAATTCGAAGGACAGACCAAGACCAAGCTGGGCAACGCCGACATGCGCGGCATAGTCAGCAAAGTTCTGCAGACGAAATTGGGCGAATATTTGGAGGAAAATCCGAAGATAGGCAAGGAGCTGATCACCAAAGCCATCACCGCTCAGAGGGCGCGTGAGGCTGCCAGAAAGGCTCGTGAGTCCTTCCGCAAAGGAGTCATGGAAGGCACTTCTTTGCCGGGGAAACTTGCCGACTGTTCGGATACCGATCCCATGAACTGCGAGATCTTTTTGGTCGAGGGCGATTCGGCAGGCGGCACCGCGATAAACGGCAGGGACAGACAGATCCAGGCGATACTTCCCTTGCGCGGTAAGATACTGAACGTCGAAAAAGCCAGACTGCACCGCGTGTTGGATAACGAAGAGATCAAATCGATGATAAAGGCTTTCGGTTGCGGATACAAGGACGATTTCGATATATCCAAACGCCGCTACGACAGGATCATCTGCATGACCGACGCGGACGTTGACGGCAGCCATATCAGGATACTGCTGTTGACGTTCTTTTACAGGTTCATGCGCCCGTTGGTGGAAGAGGGCCACGTTTATATCGCGTTGCCGCCGCTGTACAGGGTGACTTTGCCGAACAAAGAGGAACATTATTATTATTCCGACGTCGAATTGAAGGAATTCCAGGATTCCTATACCGGCGCTAAGTACGATTTGCAACGTTATAAGGGCTTGGGCGAAATGAGCAACACTCAGTTGTACGAAACCACCATGAATCCCGAAACCAGGACGTTACTTAGAGTAACCGTCGACGACGCCGAGGCCGCCGATCAGATCTTCAGTATCCTGATGGGCGAAAACCCCGAACTCAGACGCTCGTTCATAGAGCAAAACGCCGATTTGGTAAAGGAGCTTGACGTATAATGAGCAAATCCGGCAGACTAGATTTAAACCATATAAAAGAAATTCTTTCAAAGACCAGGGTCATCGATACGCCTTTGTTGGGCGAAATGTCGAAATCCTTTATATCCTATGCGATGGCGGTCAACGTTTCGCGCGCCATTCCCGACGTCAGGGACGGTTTGAAACCCGTTCACCGCAGGATCTTGTTTGCGATGAACGACCTGGGCAATACCTATAACCACCCCCACAAAAAATGCGCCAGGATCGTCGGTGAAGTGTTAGGTAAATACCACCCCCACGGCGATTTGTCGGTATACGACGCGTTGGTCAGGTTGGCGCAGGACTTTTCCATACGCTGCCCGTTGGTAGACGGACAGGGCAACTTCGGTTCGGTGGACGGACACCCCGCCGCGGCGCAGAGGTATACCGAGGCAAGGCTTTCGAAAATAGCCGGCGAAATGCTGAGGGATTTGGATAAGGACACCGTGGATTTCTATCCGAACTTCGACGACACTTTGATGCAGCCGACTGTGTTACCCAGCCGCTTCCCGAACATATTGGTAAACGGATCGGAAGGTATAGCCGTAGGTATGGCGACGTCTATACCGCCGCACAACCTGGGCGAGGTCATCGACGGCACGATAGCCGTGTTGGATAACCCCGACATAGACGTCGACGAGATCATGAAATATATACCCGCCCCCGATTATCCTACCGGAGCGTTGGTCCTGGGCAGGGCGGCGACAAAGCAAGCTTACCGCACCGGTCGCGGCGGCGTAGTCATTCGCAGCCGTTGCGAGATCGAAGAGATCGGCGGCAAAAACTGCATAGTCGTCACGGAAATTCCCTATCAGGTCAACAAAGCCGTGCTGATAAAGAGCATAGCCGATCAGGTAAAAGACAAAAAGATCGACGGAATTTCGAACATACGCGAAGAATCCGACCGTTTCGGAATGCGTATAGTCATTGAATTGAAGCGCGACGCCAGCCCGCAGGTGGTATTGAACACGTTGTACAAGCAGACCAACCTGCAAGTTTCCACGGGTATCACGTTCCTTGCGTTGGATAAGGGCGTGCCGCGCGTAATGAACCTGAAAGAGATACTGTTGGCGTACATAGACCACCAGATCAGCGTCATCACCAGACGTACGCAGTTCCTGTTGAACAAGGCTTTGGAACGCGACCATTTGGTAAAAGGATTGGTGATAGCGCAAGCCAACATCGACGAAGTCATCAGGATAATCCGTACTTCAAAGGACAATTCTGAATCGAAGCCCAGGTTGATGGCGGCGTTCGAACTCAGCGAAAAGCAGGCGATCGCCATATTGGAAATGAAGCTGGGCAGGTTGAACGCTTTGGAAGTCGAAAAGCTGAAGGAAGAATTGGCGCAGTTAGAGGCGCAGATAGCCGAATACCGCGACATTCTGGCAAAGCCCGAACGCGTCAGACAGATCATAAAGGAAGAGCTGACGGAGATAAAAGAAAAGTACAACGAACCCAGGCGTTCCGAGCTAAGCTATGACGCGGGCGACATAGACATCGCCGACCTGATTCCGAAAGAAGACGTCGTCATCACGGCGACATACGGCGGCTATATCAAACGCACCCCCGTGAACGAATACAAGGCTCAAAACCGCGGCGGAGTAGGCGTCACGGCGCATAAGGCGAAGGACGAAGATTTCGTCGTCAGAATGTTCGTTTGCAACTCTCACGACGACCTGTTGTTCTTCTCCGATCGCGGCAAAGTGTACTGCCTGAAAGCCTACGAAGTGCCGGAGGCGCAACGCGCCGCAAAAGGCAGAGCCTTGGTCAACCTGTTACCGTTGGAGGACGGCGAAAAGATCACGGCGTATCTGCCTGTCACGAACTACGAATCGGGATACATGGTCATGGCTACGAAATACGGCTTGATCAAAAAGTGCGATCTGAACGAATTCAGCCGTATCCGCAAGACGGGCAAGATAGCGATAACTTTGACCGAAGGCGACCTGATGCTGACGGCGGACATCACCGACGGCAACAACGAGATCATCATGGCGGGATCGTCCGGCAAATGTATCCGCTTCCACGAAGGCGACGTCAGAAAGACGGGCAGGGGTTCGATGGGCGTAAAGAGTATGCACCTGGATCCCGGGGAATACATCGTCGACATGGCTGTCATCCATAACCCCGACGCCGAAGTCGTCACCGTCACCGAAAAAGGTTACGGAAAGCGCACCGACCTGGACGAATACCGCGTCCAAGGCAGAGCCGGAAAAGGTATCAAAGCCGGCGCGTTCAGCGAAGTCACCGGCGGACTTGCGGCGTTGAAACTTATCGACCTCAGCGAAGACATAATAATAATTTCCGATACCGGAGTCATGATCCGTACTCCCGTAAAGGATATTTCAAAGATCGGCAGGGCGACAAAGGGAGTCATTCTGATGCGCTTAAAGGACAACGGCAAGGTCGCCGCGGTAGCCCTGGCGCCCCAGGAAGACATCGATCCGGATACTCCGTCCGGTAACGGAACGGAAACGGCGGATAACGACGACAAAGCGTTATCGGCAACCGAAAACGTAGTTGCGGACACCCAAAACGCGGAAAGCTTGGACTATGACGGAACGGATGCTTCCGCCGACGAAGTTGCGGACGCCGAGGAAATCGCCGAAGTCGATTCGGTAGTCGGAGATTTATTGGACGGGGAAGAATAATGTTTATAGCGATCAACGGGCAGTTGGGTTCGGGGAAAAGCGAGCTGTGTAAAAGGCTGAATTCGGAATACGGATTCGAGATCTTTCACACGGGTCGCATTCAACGCGAATTCGCTGCGGAGCTGGGAATATCGACGTTGGAACTGAACGAAAGGTGCAAGCAGGATCATCATTACGACAAGATCATCGATTCGCGCCTGGTAGAGTACGCAGAAAAGATGCGCGGCAAGAACATCGTATTCGATTCCAGAATGGCATGGCATTTCGTAAAGGGCGCCTTCAAGGTACATCTGTTGGTGGCGCCCGACATCGCCGCCGACAGAGTCTTTTTCCACAGGGTGGCGGAAGAGGAACGTTATTCTTCCAAGGAAGAAGCCATGAAAAACCTGATGGAGCGCAGGCGTTTGGAAAACGAGCGTTACAAGGCGTTGTACGACGTTTCGATGTCCGATTATAAAAACTACGATCTGATTCTGGACACGTCGCTGTTGACGGTAAAAGAGGAGCTGGAACTGATTGTCGGAGCCTCCGAAAAATATTCCGTTACTCACGAATTCCAAGGATTTTATTCGGCGCCGACGTCGCTGTATCCTACGGAGTGCCTGTTGAAAAATCCCTTGGGCGCGGTCAGCGCCGTAAAAAAGGGCGAAAGCCTGTATGCCGTCGGAGGTTACAGGAAACTGTTGGAGGCGGCAAGACGCGGCGCCAGGATATTGCCGATAGATTATCTGGGGGCGGAAGGCGAAAAATTGCCCGACGGCAACTTCGTCGATTTCGTCGCGCAGACGACCGGGGAACTTGTTTCCGAATTCGAGGAAGCGGCAGGACTTCGGTACGGCTATATACCCGAATAATTAAAAGGGGGCGTGAAAACGGCTTCGGAAAATCCGAAAAACTTTTTTAAGTCCGTATGCTCAGCGTACGGACTTTTTTTTAAAGAAAGGAAAGAAGAAGGTTAACGCTTCAAAAATCTGCCGATATTTTGTTCCCATACGGCATAGTCGAAACGGGTATTGGCAGGGGAGGTGGAGGGCAGGGCGACTACGTTGTCGTATTGCGGAAAAGCGCGTTTGAACAGGCGGAAAGCCGTGCCGCCGTTCAGGGCGATCAATTCTATATCGGGCGCGTTATTCAACAATTCGGGGATATTTTGAATGGTGTAATCGGTAATATCGGCGTCAAGGCTGCCCTTGATCTTACATTCCTTTACGACGTCCCAAAGGGCTATATCGTGACGGGCAAGGAAGTCTTTTTTGTCGGGGACGCTTTGCGGAGCGGCTTCGCCGGCAAGCGACGCCAGCGTGTTCCAGAACCTGTTTCGGGGATTTCCGTAGTAAAAATTTTGTTTTCTGCTGAGTACGGAAGGGAAGCTGCCCAATATCAACAGTCTGCTGGTTTCGGTATAAAAGGGCGGGAACGCCATAAAAACGCGGGGATCCGACATAGATTATCCTGATAATAAAGTGCCGTAAAGGCATAAAAAACGCCGAGATAAGACTCGGCGAAGTTGTTTACGCGATACGCTAGATGCCTAAAAAGGAAAGGTATCCCATAAAATAAGCTGCGACCGCCGCCGCAACGACAACTATCCAAAAAATCACGGACAGGATGACGGCGGCTTTTGCGAAGTTCTTCTGGTCGTCGGTGGTGCGCACGTTCTTTTTGCGCGACCAGGCGATCAGCGGAATGAAATTGAACAGAGGGATCAAACCGAAAAACAGCATAGCAAACCAAGTTTTAGTGTTTTTCGTATCCGAACGCGGTTTGATTTCGTGCGGTTTTACGGTACGTTTCTGCCCAATAGAATAATCCGTAGGGTAATACGGATTGTATTTTTTAGGACGATTGTTCGCCTGATTGGTAGTTTGTTTAGACATCGTTGCTCCGATCGTTGCTTCGACGGCGGCTTTTTACAGCTCCAGAGAGTCTAAAATCTCCTTTAACGCTTTGGCTTCTTCGATGCTCAGAGTCATGCCTTTGCCCATTCTTTCGTGAGAGGGGCTCCACTCCCTTAAATCCAAGCGGGGATCTCTGCCGTTCCAGCTTACGTAATTAAGTTCTTTTGTCCAACCTCTGGCAGACGTAGACAGCACGCCGCAGGTTTTAGTGATTTTATATTCCAGTTCAGCCGGCATTTCAATCTCCTCCTTTGAAAACACCTTTTAATCCATTTTATTATATAAGAATGTACGCGCGCGCGTCAAAGGCTTTTACTTATAATTTGCTTTTTGCAGGTAAATTTCGTCGAAAAGGGTCGAAAAAAGCGGCGCGATAAATATCGCGCCGCCCGGTAAACGTCTTTTACGGCAAAAGACGGTTGCCTTTGCGGTTATTCTCCTGCGGATTCGGAAGCGTTCACGGTAACGCCGTCAAAGGTGCAATTCGCGCCTGCGGTCAGACCTGTAACGGTGACGGGACCGCCGACAGAGCGGAAGTTTACGTTATCGACGCTGATGCCGCCCAAGTCGTAATCGCCGGCTTTCAACAGCAAAGTCATTCCCGATTCGGCGCCGTAGGTCAATGCGTTTACGGCTTTTGCGGAATCGGAAGCGTAACCCAGGACGTACATTCTTTCAAATCCCAAAGCGTAATCGGCATACAGCAAATCGTTTTGGTCGTTTTCAAAGATATTCGTATTTACTATATCCGTATAATCTATCGTCAGACGGACGCTTTGTTCGCTGCCGTGGCTGTTGGTGGTGTTATAGGGGAAGGAATAACCCGATACGACGTTTATAGCGACGGAATCCCAATTAGCGTTTTCATAGCCGTAACCCGAGATTTTATTCATGCGGATCTTGACCGCGGTATCGGTGTCGGTACCTGCGGACAGCACTATTCCGTTAGCGATGGCTTCGGTCGCGTCCAACGAATCGGCAGCGGGCGCGATCAGTCGGTTGAATTCCAAGGTGACTCGGTTAGAAGTCACGGTAATGGCGTTTCGGTGCGCCGAAGTAGCTTCGCCGGTTACCCAACCGCAGTTATTGATATTCAGACCTCTTAACACCGCTCCGTCGCAGTCGACTACAAAGGAACCGTATACGTTGTTACCTTCCATGCCTACCAAAGTGACGGCTTTTTTCATTGTGAAAATGTTATAGCCGTCGGGACGGGAGGCTTCGCCGATGTTGCCGGACACGGTAATGAACGCGCCTTCTTCGGCTTCGGACAGGGCTCTTTGCAAGGAAGCCGCGTCGGTAGCCGCATAAGCGGGTTCGGTCACGGTGATCGGAACTTCGACGGTCAGCGTGCCGTAAGACACCTGTATGCCGTCGTTATCGGCGGTCAACGCTTCGGTGGGGTATTCGAATTCCGTTACGGGCTGTTTACTGCCGTCCGAAAAAACGGCGTTGATCGTCATGCCGTCGGGACGGAATTTTTCACCTGCCGCATAGTCGGTGACGTAGGGGGAATTTACCAATTCCAACGAACTCGGAGCCGCTTGAACGACGCTGATGTTGACTTTTACCGTGGCGGTTTCACCGTCCTCGGTATAGGTTATCGTGACTTCTTGGTTACCTACGGTGTTTTTATCGAAGCCGGAGATCATTTCCATTGTTATGGGAACTTCCTTGACCTCGCCGTTTTTATATGTCACGACCAACGTCTTGTCTTTCAGATCCGGATCCTGTCCTTTTACGACGGGTCCCAACGCAGTGCCTTCTTTCAAAGCTATGCCTTCTATGCCTTTTTCGTTACAGGCTGTCGCCAGAATCGCCGTCGACAGCAAAGCGATCGCCAAAAGCACTGCCAATACTTTTTTTATCTTCAATTTTCTTACCTCCTTTCAGGCTTTTTCAATAGTTTATATTAGTCGTCGATTTTTATTCGCCGCGGAACAAACTCCTTTCGCCGCCGTCGGGAAACGTACTGACGTAAAAAAGGAAACCGGAGAATACGTGTGTCGGTATGCGTGGGCATAAAGTTAAACTGCAATTTAATAAGTTATAATTATCGGTTAAAAGCTATGCAAAACTATTGACTTACCGGAATTTTAAGGGTACAATTACAACAACGGAGGCGGAGGAAGGATGGATATAAAATTATCTCCCGGTGAAAACATAATACGCCAATGGGAATATGCCAAAATGGGAAGGTCCTTTGGCGCCACGCACTATTATTTGACGCTGACCGACAAGCGTTTGATTTCGTCCGACCGTTCGTCGAAGGGTTCAAACGTCGAAAGTTATTCTTTGAACGCCGTCAGGGGAGTCAGCGTAGAAAAGAAAAAAAGCACTTCGTTTTTTTTATTGTGTATTTTGTCTTTGATGGTAGCTTATCTTATTTATAATATCCTGATGATTTGGCGGGCAGTCAATCAGATGTCTATGATGGATGAGTTGGATATCGCCGGAGCCGATATGCTTGGGCCCGGCACAATTTACGTGAGCTTAATATTACTGTTCTTTGCGCTCCTATTGCTAACAACGATGGTAAAATTCGCATTCGCACAAAGAATATCGTTGATCATAAACGGCACGTTCAGAGAAAAATCGCTGATATCGATGATCGGCGGAAAGGCAGGAAAATATCATCGGGCGAAGATAATTGTAGACAAACGCGTCGCAAAAGAAATAGCAGTCGAGGTTTCGGAATTGATATTGACCAGGAAACTTAACGACGCAAGCGCGGAAAGCGAAAAAAGTGGGGACGAACCGCATCCGGCAGTTTAACCGTTGCCGGTCGCGAAACGGAATAAGGGTCGCGGCGTCAAAAAACTATACGGAAAAATCGAGCCGCGGCAACCGATGCGGCAAACAATAAAAAATCCGGGAGGGAATAAATGGACATCAGACTTTCCACAGGCGAAGAGATCGTAAAGCAATGGGATTACGCAAAGACCAAACAAAGGGCGGGACGCACCAAATTTTCGTTGATTCTGACGAACAAGAGATTGGTTTCGCTGTCGGAATCCAGAAAGCAGATCAGCCGGGACGACTTTTTGTTGAAAAACATCAACGGCGTTTCCGCGACGTGCGGACAAAACAAAACCCTGTTCGTGCTGGGCGTCATATTATGCCTAACGATAATAGGGATGATCATCGGAATTCCTTTGGTGATATTGGGCAGCCGTAAAAAACTTTCGCTGTCCATATACGGCGAATTTATGGACACGTCGGTGATAGACACGGGCACGGCAAGCGCAAGCGGTCTTTTCGGCATATTCAAACGCAAAAAGAAGACAAAGATAAAAATCGACGGCAAGCAGGCTGAGGACATCGTGGAAAGTATCGGTGCAATGATATTGCAATAAGACGCTTCCGATTTTAAAAGCGTTGCTCGCATAACATCAAAAAAGCGCATACTTTCGTGTATGCGCTTTTTTGATGTAAAACTTTAAATTTCAGGGAAAAGTCTACACTTTCAAATATTTTGCGTTTTCGGCAATAAAGCGTTTTACGTTGTTCATCAGAATGCCGAAGAACTTTTCGACCAAGATCTTGTCGTCGTTGTTGCCGCGAATGGCTATCGTCATCGTGATTTCGTTGTTCATCGTCGTCAGAGCGAGCTGCATATACGGTTTATACTTGACCGCGCCGGTCATAAAGCCGTCTATCGGCGTGGCGTCGCCCATGGTCAGCAGTTCGGGGCGCAGCAGTCCGATATTGGACATGCCTATCAAAGGATTCAGATATCCGATCTTTATAGCCGTTTCGCTGATGGCGTAGGGGAAGATCGTGTAAGCCAGCTTCAGCAAAGGCAGGCTGTACAGCCCCATAAATTTGTCGTGTTTGGATTTTCTGACGGAGCGCAGGACTTTTACCAAAGTGTCGTTCAAAGTCGCGCCCACGCCGTCTACGGAACATTGCATGAATCCGGTGTGGTTGGTCAGACCGCCTGCTTCTTCGCCGCCTTCGATATGGCGCCTGAGGTCGACCATGCAAGGTATCGTCAGCGTGTCGGTCGCGGGATACTGACCGAATTCGTACAGGCTGTGCATATATACCGTCAGCATCAAATCGTTGATCGTGACGCCGTAGTGCTTGCCGATGGCGCGGAACAAAGAGAAGGTTTCGGCGTCCATCTTGCAACGGTTTATCATCGACTTGTCCTCCGGTTTCGAAGGCGTCAACGGGAAGTAGTGCGTGTCCTTTACCTGGGAAATGTTTTTGTACAGTTTCTTTGCGGTTTCCTTGTCCTCGCCCTCTAATTTGGTATAGACTTGGTCATAGGAACGCGTGCCGGTTTTTATCTCGACTTCGGCGCCGCCCTTTAACATCGCGTTGTAGTTCGCGGACAGCCTTTTCAGGAAGTATTTAAAGTCGCCGCCGTCAAAGCACATGTGGTTTACTATCATCGCAAAGACGCTTCTGCCGCCCGCGTTGAATACGCATACCTTGAACTGCACGTTGCTTTCCACGGGAATGGATTGAGTAATAAATTCCTCTATTTCGGTCTCCAAACTGTCGGCGTCGGTATCCTTTACCGATAAAATATCGGATATCGAATAATCTTCCACTTCCCAATAGGGGTTGATCACGGAATCGTGGAAAGACGAATGTAATACGGGCACTTTTTCGGTGGTGGCTATCAGAACCGATTTCAGAATATCGACGTCGATAGGCTTGTCGTAGTACAACACCGCGTGCACCATTCTGTCGTAATAGTTACGGAACAGATATTGCATCTTGTCCCAAAGCTCTGCTGTGATTCTTTGTTTTTTCATGTTTTACCTATAAAATATATACGATTACCACTTCGTGTAGTACTCTTCGTCGACTTGGTTTTGAGTGCTGTCGAAGAAGATTTGCTTGTCTTTTTTGGCTTTTTTACTGCGCGAGATCAACAACGAAGCGACTATTGCGACTATTGCGATCGCGGTCAGGGCGGGCAACAACCAGCCGGGATGCCAAGCCATTGCTCCGGCGACTCCCAACATAACGTACAGCATTACCGACGTCAACATCGCCCAAACGAATATTTCGGGGATCGTCAGCTTGCTCTTTGTCACAAAGCCGATGGCGATATCCATTATTCCCGCCGCGGGGACCATGCAAAGGAAGATATACCAATCGTATCCGGGGTGTACCGAAAGGTGTATGCAAAGATACATGAATACAAAGACCAATATGACCGTTCCGACGTTAAACAAACGCGCAACCAGGAATTTGTCGTCCTTGAATGCTTTCAGCATCAGTGCGACGTCGACGGCTACTACCGCGGCGACTACCGCGCCCAACAGTATCAGCCAGGACATTCCCCAGCCTACGGCACCCGTCAAAGAAAGGATCAAATACAAAGCTATGATCGCGGCAACGGATCCGATCGCGCCGACTGCGATATTACGCTTTAAGTTGTTTTTCTTCGGAACTTCCGTCAAATTACGGTCGAATTCTTGCAACTTCGCGTCAAAATCGCCCAACGAATCGATACAAAGCTGATAAATGGCTTCGTCGTCGGTCATGCCTTTTATGCGGTAATCCTGCGCCGCCTCTTCCAGCTTCGTCAGCGTTTCCAGCCTGTATTCCATAGCCGCTTTTGTGGGGCGGATCTTTCTGAACGCTTGCTCTAGGTAGCTTTTAAACCTTTCTTTCATTGTTTGCCTCCCTGAAATTTAATATTGTGTCAGTATTGTGTTTGATTGACTACCTAAACAGATTATATACTTGTCGCATACGGCTGTCAACGGTTTTTAAAGATTTTTTATATAAGAACCGAAAAAGTTCAACATTCCGTCGTTTGCCGCTTTGCCGATGTCCGAATCGGGGTAACAGACGTTGTGAACGTGTATGAATTTTTCGTTGCCGTCGTAATCATACACGGCGCAAGGAATATGGGCGGCGGTCAGCTTTTCCGCGACCGAAAGGTTTTCGCGCCTTAAAAAGTCGCCGTTTCCCGTAATAATGTATGAGGGCGGGTAATCGCTTGAAATATCGGCGTCGTAATCGACGTATTCGCGGACGGGGGGAAGGTCTTTGAACAACGGGCGGAAGTAGCCCGAAAACGCCGGTTTTTCGTATTGACTTAGTCTGAACGCCGCCGAAGTAAACCCGACCGCGTTAAACCGCGGCAATTCACCCAAACCGTAATATTCGGCCATGGCTTTGTTTACGGAGGCTTTTACGGTCATGGCGGCAAGGTTGCCGCCGGCGGAATCGCCCGTGATAAACAAATTGTTTTTATCGAAGCCGTATTCGTCCGCGCGCGCCGCAAAATAAGAAATTGCCGTCGTGACGTCGCATAGCTGTTCCGCCAAAGTCGCCGACGGGCACAGCCTGTCTCTTATACACATCTCCGAGCCCACGAGAC
>DVNF01000125.1 GCA_018714575.1 Candidatus Stercoripulliclostridium merdigallinarum | reverse complement strand
GAATTCTGCGTCGACGGGTTGTTCTTCCCCGACAGAACGCCGTCTACCGGAGCTTTGGCGGTAAAAAACGTCTATCGCCCCGTCACCGCCAGATTGATCGCAAACGGCGTGTTGGAATTGAAAAACAGGCTGTCGTTCAGGAATACTTCGTATATTACCTGCCACGGCAAAGTCATGTTGCAAGGCGAAGCCGTATTCGATTTTTCCTTTGCGTGCGACATTCAGCCGGGCGCAACTCATATTTATAATTTGAATTTCGAAGTCTCTCACGGCGACGTACAGATACTGTTGGATTATTTCGACGGCGACAAATCGGTTGCTTCGGAATGTGTGGACGCGTCCTTTGAACTGACAAAGCTGAACGCTCCGTCGGCAGGCAGAAATATTTACGTTACTCAGGAAAGCGGGGTGGTTACCGTACATTACGACGCGGGTATAGTGCGTTTTTCAAAGGAAAAGGGCGCGGTTATCGGATATAGCTATTGCGGAAAGGAATACTTGGCAATGCGCCCGGGGAATTACGGTAACGGCAGGATCTATACGAATATTTACCGCGCGCCGATTGATAACGACAGGATACTCAATTACGTTTGGAAGATGTACGGATATAACGATCTGACTACTGAAAACGTTTCTGTCGAAGCCGTCCAACGCGATACTTACGTGGACGTCGCGATAATCAACAAGCTAAAGGACAAAAGGGGTAAATTGCGCTTTACCGTAAACGACGTTTACACCGTCCGTTCCAATGGTCAAATTAACGTGCGCAGCGAATTGAAACCGGTTTCCAAGGTACAGCCGTACATTCCGAAGATAGGTAAGATCATAGAAATGCGCCCCGAATTTTCGGAGATAATCTATTTCGGCTCGGGTCCCTATGAAAGTTACCCCGATTTTAAGGAACAATCCAGACCCGGAGTATATCACACTAACGTGGACGAATTGCCCGTAAACTATATTCGACCGCAGGAAAGCGGCAACCGCACCGATATACGCTATGCGGTAGCTATGGACAAAGAGGGAGCCGGATTAATGTTCCTTGCCGATTCGGAACTGTTAAACTTTAACGGCAAACGTTATACGGACAAGGCTTTGGCTACATTCAAACATCGCGAAGACATAGTTAAGGAAGACGACGTGATCTATTATTCCGTAGACGGCTATATGCTTGGAGTAGGCTCGGCTTCCTGCGGACCGATGACTCTGCCCGAATATCGCCTGAAGTGCAACAGAAAATATGTATATTCGTTTACGGTAATGCCGTTTACGGAATTGAAATACGTTATGGCAGAAATACAATCCAAAACGAATAATAGGGAGGACAAATGAAGATATTTGCGCCCGACCGCAGTACAGCGGTTACGGATTACCTAAATTACGAACAGTTGAAAGATTGCCCCAAAGGCAACAGTTTCCGATTCGTTGCGTCGATGCACGAATATTATATCGTGCAGTTGGTGGCGCTTTCCGATTTCGATATCGGAAAGGTTAAAATTACTACCGAATCGTTACATTCTTTGTCCGGTGAAAAGGACGTCGAACGCGCCGTTACTTGTCTGAATACCGAAAAGATCATGCCTAACGGCGAAAAAACGGTTTCCGATATATCTTTGCACGCCGGAGTTTTACAGCCGCTGTTTTTCGGGATAAACTTCAAAAGAGCAAAGATGGGGGAATACTATACGGTAGTCGCCATAGGCGAGGAAAAAGTCAGACTGCAATTCAAAGTGACGGACGAATTGGTGTTTTTATCGGGGACTTTCGATAAGAACAGGCTGTCCAGGTTGGGCTGGCTGAATTCTACCAAATATCTGGACAAGCGTCCGTTGAAAACTTTCGAAGAAATTTCCGTATCCAAAAACGTGGTAAAGCTGACGGGAAAGGAGCTGACTTTCGGTAACGACGGCTTTATCGAGCAGGTGGATTTTTACTTTGACAAATCCAACGGTTTGTCGGACGAGGTCGAAACGCGCTTGTTCTCGCGCCCGATGGATTTTGTTTTGGAAGGTCAGAAGTTTAAATACAACAAAGTAAAGATCCATTCGCGCGCGCAAACGGCTTTGATCCATGCCGACGGCAAGAGTCGCGACGCCAGAATAGACGTCGAAGCCTTGGTAAGGTACGAAGGCGCGGTCGATTATACCGTAAAAATTACCGCGGAAAACAATTTCATTTCGACTTACGCCGATCTGGTGCTGGCGTTCAACGAAGCCGAATACGCGATGGGTTTGGGTATGGACGGCGGCAAGTTCAAAGATTTCGAATACTCTTGGGACAACGCTACCGCGTCCGATTCCGTCTTTGTGGGACAGGTCAACGCGGGAGCGATTTTAAAGCTGTACGAAAAAGAGGCGCCCTTGCCTCCGCGCGGAATGTATAATAAAAAATTCAAAGCCGTCCCCGAATCCACCTGGGCGAATTACAAACGCGGCAGCGTGAAATTAACTGACGGCGAAAACGAAAAATCGGTCATAGCTTCCGCCGGACAGCAGGTTTTAATGCAGGGCGAGGAGATCACTTTCCGCTTCAGATTGCTGTTTACGCCGTTTAAACCGTTGAATTTACGATACGGCTTAGGTATGCGACCCGCGGAAACGGACGTTTTCCTGTCGACAGCCGAATCTATAGCCAAAGCCGATGATTGCGCATTGCAGTATATAGCTTTGCCCAGGCACCGTTCGGGCAATCCGTACAGGAATTATCCGTTTGACGAATATAAAGCTTTGGAAAAGTTGACTTTAAGCGCGCATAAGCGCAAAATCGGCTTGGCGATAGAATACGATTCGCAGACTATCAGCGCATACGCGCCGGAAACGGGAGCGTTCGCTTCGATGGGAAACGAATTGATTTACAGAAAACGGGGCGAAGGAATCCCTGTAAATTGGATAGCCGGCGCAATAATAACCGAAGACGTGCCGATCTCCGGCAGGAACGAACGCGACGTGTCGTATTTGTTGGTACCCGGCTCCAGAATGGATAACTTCTTTGTCGAAGGCGTCGAGTTTTTGACAAAGCAGGTAAAGGTCGACGGAATCTTGCTTAGCGATACTTCCATGCAACGCGACACAGCCGAACGCGCGGCAAAGTGTATCGAACGTAACAGGGGCGCAAACGGAATGTTGGAATTGGGCTTTTCGGACAGGTACGACGCCGCGAACGGATATCTGTCCGCACCTTTGGCGTATGCCGACGTCCTGCCGTTTATCGGCAGAGTCTATGTCGAAACGCCGTTCGACTTTTCAGATCCGATCAAAAACATTTTCGAACACAGCGGCATGGCTTTCGGCTTGGGCGGCGATACGTCCGCAGAAAACTCTGTTTTAGGGTCGCTGTTGTACGGTATGTTACCGCGTTACGGAAAGGAATTTACGACCTCGTTTGCTACGAAAGACATACAAAAAGTCTTCCGTGATTTCGATATTTCGTCTGCCAAGCTTCGCGGATTTTGGGATCCTAAAAACCCTGTTAAGGTTGACAATGCCGCAGTTTTATGCACATCGTACATGAACGGTGACAACATGATCGCAGTGTTGTACAATACCTCGAACCGGGCTTTGACTTTCGAGGTCGGAGTCGAAAATAAATTGGGGTACACCACGGTCGGCAAAAAGGTCGTGGCGCCGCAAATAGAAGGGATCCAAAAGCGGAAACGCGTAAACTTCGGGAAGCCTATGAAGTTAAAAGCGAACAGCGGTATCCTGATAACGGTAATCAAATAATCTGTCGCCACAAATTAAAATCTTTAATAATAGCGCCCCCGAAACGGGGCGCTTTTGACATGCAAAAGTATGTTCGAAAGAAGAATTGGCTATTGCATTTATTACGCGCGTATGTTATTATAGTTCATAGAATATAAGAATATAGGGTGAACCGTCGCTATGACCAAAAAATTGCTTTTGTCCGTTCCGATCATTTTAATTATAGGGGTGTTGCTGATCGCCGCCGTTTTTGCGGCGGGAATTGCCGGATCCGAAAAAACTGCCGGCGCGGTGAATTTCCCCGACGGACAGCAGGGAAACGGCACTCCTGAAAATCCCTATATTATTTCCGATTATTCCGACTTGGTAACTCTTTCGCAACTGATAGCCGAGGAAACCGACGCTCATTATGCCGGAGCATATTACAGAGTGTCGGTAAAATCCATAACGGTAGACGCGACAGGGGGAGAAACTTTTATTCCTATAGGCAGCGAAACCAAGCCCTTTACAGGAAATTTCGACGGCAACGGAGTCATAATCTCCGGTCTTACCGTGGACAGCGACGACAGTTATGTCGGCTTGTTCGGTTACGTAGGCGCAGGCGCGGTGATTTCCGAAGTGGGATTATACAAAGCCAAAATAGCTACGAATTATTATTACGCGGGCGGGCTCGCGGGATATAATGCGGGAAATATTTCTTCCTGCTTTGTACAC
>DVNF01000124.1 GCA_018714575.1 Candidatus Stercoripulliclostridium merdigallinarum | reverse complement strand
GTAGTAACTAACGGTAATTTATCGGCTTTCGGCAAAACTATCGTCAGCGGACCGGGTGAAAACCTGTTAAACAGTTCGTATGCCTCCGGCGGCACCGTTTTTGCGACCGTCGGCAGCCACTCCGCAGACGGGATATGAACTATCAACGGGTTATCCTGCGGACGTCCTTTTGCCAGGAAAATGCTTTTGACAGCTTCTGCGTTAAAAGCGTCCGCGCCCAATCCGTATACCGTTTCGGTGGGGAACGCTACCAAGCCGCCTCCGCGGATTATCGCGGCGCCTTCGTCCACAGCCTCCTCGCCTTTTATTTCCGTTTTAAATTCCCGTTCAGGATATTGCATATAAAATTCCTCTGCCGTATTCGTTCACCACGGCGGCGTAGCATTTATAGAAAACTTTGCCGTCGCGGTACATGTAATCAAAAGTAGAAACCGATTGGTTCGTAGCGGACAACAATTCCTTTCCGGCGTTGTTTTTCAAGCCGAATTTGGAATTTTCTCCTTCTCCTACGCGCGTGATATAAGTGCCGTTCCTCATTTGGTAACAGTCGGGGATCGAAACCTTACTGCCGTCCTTCCCCAACCTGAAAAACGCTTGGGAAGTTATGCCGTTTTCGTCGGTTTCCGCTACCTGCGATGCCGTTGCGTACTGCCCGAAGAACGGAGAAACGGAATCGTATTCGAAATCGGCTATAATCTCGCCGCTGTCTACGTTTACCGCGCCCATGTTCGTGGTAAAGCCTATCGACTGATCGACGCGGTTCCTGTATGCTATCAAAACTCCGTCGTGGATCATGGCGTTATTGTATCCTGTAGTCGCGTCCATCGTCAGGAAGGTCACGAACTCGCCCGTGTCGTAGCGGTTATAACCCAAACTCATCAACGGAATGTCAAAGTTGGGATCGGCGTTTTGTAACCCTTTCCCGTCCACGGACAGCATCGGCATCTGTAAATTCGAAGCCACTACTCCTTCGCCGTGGCTGTCGTACAGTTGGAACGACGTCGCCCAACTGCGTTCGTCGGAATCGGGATCGGGATAGAAATAATAAGTATAGTAAACTATCGAATATCCGTCGTTGACGAATGCGGAACTGGGCGCCATAGGAATATTGTATGTCGTTTTCCACAAAGCGGTATTCGTGACGTCCTGCGCGTTTATGGCGTCCGTTAAGCCGCGAACGGAAGAATCGGTATATTTATTCGAAACCATCGTCACACGTTCGGTAGAAAACTGCTGTCCCGACCGCATCGAAACTTTGACCGAACGCAGCTGTATATAATTCGTGCCTGTGTCTTCCGTAGTCGAAGTAAATTCGCTGCCGGCGAAATCCTCGGAGGAAGAATATTGCGTAGTCACTATGAACCAATCGCCGCCGATATAGTACGTCGACGAGGTAAAACCGTTGTTTACGTAAGTCGGTCCCGAAATCAAGTTGTTGACCGAAGCTATCTTTTTCAGATTCCCCGTAGATTCGAATTGATCGAAATCGTAAAAATCGGCTCCGTTTCTGTGAGTTGCGACCAAATATCCGTCGACTAATTGGAATGTGGTGTAGTTTTCGATATTCGGGACTGTAGCGTACTTCAAATAGCCGCCGCCCGAAGAATAATTGTAAATCGTTGCATAGGTATAAGGTCCGGTGGAAGTGAGCTCCGAATCGACAGCCCCTAACGTCACCAGATAAGTGTCGTCCAATAACGCCATCTGCTGGATCAGCGGCGCGGTGTACTTATATCTGAAACGATAGTTGGAATTGATATAAGGGTAAGTGTTTACCGCGTGAGCGCCTCTGAACGGGACGACTCCTATATAAGCGGTATCTATGCCGTTTACCAAAAGGTTGACTAAAACAAGGGCGAAATCTCCCCTGATGTCCATGACGTTGGTATATCCGTATTCGGGCTGTACATAAACTTCGGATTCGGAAGCCAAGCCGTACCTGGTGACGGTATTTCCGGTCAATTCGATGTCCTCTTCTATGATAAACACTCCGGAAGTTGCGTCATAGGCGGAAAAGCGCTGTTCCAAATCCAATTCCAACAGCTTATCCGCTTTGGTATAAGCCGAAGAGGAAGAATAATTTTTGAAATAATCGGAAACGCCGGGCTTATCGTCTTTGTCGACGCAACCGGTCACGATTATTACGGCAAACGCCGCTATTAAGATCAGCGCCAAAAATTTCTTCATACTATAAGTGTAGCGTGCGCGGGCGCATAAGTCAATGAACGCCTTGTGAATTTTATATATCGAGTATATCAAGTAGCTCCGCGATCTTTTCTTTTAATTCGTCCAGTCCGAAGCCGTACCTGGCGGACACTCTGACCGTGTTTTCGGCGGCGGGCACCACGGGATCGTCAAACAACTTATCGCACTTGTTTAAGGCGGTCAAAACGGGTATTTCGCCTGCGCCTATCTCTTCCAATACGGAATTTACTACGTCGTATTCCTCCGCGGCGTTTGCTGACGAAGCGTCTACCACGTGGATCAACAGATCCGATTCGACGGTTTCTTCCAAAGTCGAATGGAACGCGTCCACGAATTCGTGCGGCAAAGCCGAAATAAATCCTACGGTATCCACCAACAACACTTCCCTGCCGTTCAGGTTCATTTTCCTGACCACGGGATCCAAAGTCGCGAACAGCTTGTCCTCTACTCCGACGCCGGCGCCCGTCAACGCGTTCATCAGCGACGATTTGCCGGCGTTGGTATAGCCCACCAAAGAAACGACTTTGACGGCGTTTTTCTGTCTGCGCTTTCTGCGAAGAGCCCGGTCACGAGTCAGCTTTTCCAATTTTGATTCAAGTTCGCGTATTTCACGCCGAATAGACCTTTTGTCCAATTCCTGTTGCTGCTCGCCGCCGCCCCTTCTGGCGCCGCCTCCGCCGCCTCCGCCGCCGCCTTGCCTGGACAAAACGGCGCCCTGTCCCAACACTTTCGGCAACAGCTTTTTCCTGCGCATCAGTTCTACCTGCAATTTCCCTTCGTTGGTAACGGCGTGCCTAGCAAAAATTTCTATTATCAGCTGATCGCGATCGATAACCTCGGTTTCCAAGTACTTCTCAAGGTTGTTCAACTGCGTTCCGCTAAGGCGGTTTTGAAAGATTATTATCGAAGAATCGGTAGCGTTTGCTACCGATTTAACCTCTTCGAGTTTGCCTGTTCCGACGTAATAAGCTTTGTCGGGGCGGGGACGGCGTTGGCTTATGACCGCGCGCACTTCGTAACCCAAAGTCGTTACAAGACTTTCCAGCTCGACTATCGCGCTTTCGGCGGGCTCCTTTTCGGAAACCCACACCAACACCGCTCCGGGTATTTCAGATGAATTCATATTGTTATTATTTGCCTTGAATTATGTAATACATACGGGTCATTTCCTCTTTGCCCATGAACTTCGGCACGGGGTACAGGGGATTTGCCTCTTTCAAAGCGTGTTGAACCATTCCGGGAATATCCTCTTCCTTTATCAGGTCGCTGCCGTCCTTTGCTTTTATGTACTTCGGAATACCCATGTATTCGTTCATCTTGCGTATGGTAGCGATAAAGTTCAACGCTTTTTCCTCGGCGTTTGCGCCGTCGATGCCCGCTATGTCGGCTAACTTAGACAGCGGTTCGTATATGGTATCGCCGTAGTAATCCAAAACGTAAGGCAGGATTATTGCGTTTGCAAGTCCGTGAGGCAAACCGTATTTGCCGCCCAGGGAGTGAGCTATCGCGTGAACGTAACCGACGTAAGCGCGAGTAAACGCAACGCCTGCGCAGTATGCGGCTTCTTGCATGTTTTCCCTGGCTTCCATATCTTTGCCGTCGTCGTAAGCGCGTTTCAGATACTTGAATATAAGGTCGGTGGCTTTTTCTGCCATCTCGATGGTCAGCGCGGTATTGCTCTGCCCTATGTACGCTTCGACGGCATGAGTCAACGCGTCCATGCCCGTGGTAGAAGTGATCGATTTGGGCAGTCCCACAGTCAACACGGGATCCAATACTGCATAGTGCGGGATCAGGGACGGATCGTTGATCGTGTACTTGTCGTGAGTTTCGGCGTCCATTATAACTGCCGCAAGCGTAGCTTCGGAGCCCGTTCCCGCAGTTGTCGGAACGGCAAAGAAAGGCGGCAACTTATGCATGACTTTCAATATGCCTTTCATCTTCTTTACCGGTTTTCCGGGACGCGCGACTCTGGCGGCAACGCCCTTTGCGCAGTCCATCGGAGAACCGCCGCCGAAAGCTATGATGCCTTTGCAGCCGTTATCGACGTAGACTTTGTATGCGGTTTCGACGTTATCGACGGTAGGATTGGGAACGACGTCTTTGAACAGAGCGTATTTTACGCCGGCTTTGTCCAATTCCTCGAACATTCCGTTCAGCAATCCCAAAGAATACAATCCGTTATCGGTGACGACCAATACCGAATCGACGCCTTTGGATTTTATAAATTCGGGCAGTTTCAAAATGCTGCCTTCGCCCTTTAACAGTTCTGGCTTTCTAAGGCGCAACATGGGCATGATGACTCTGAATACCGCTTGGAAAGCACGATAATAAATTTTTTGGAATACGTTCAACATAACAGCCTCCGATGTATGTATTTTTTCAATATATTCGGGATAGATCTCCTTTATGTATTTCAATATATCGCGGCGCGTTGCGCGAATGGCGCCGGGGCGTTCCATCTTCATACTGACGGTGGCGGTCGCCCAAATCAAGGATTCCTCGACGGAATGTTTTTGCCTTTCGGCTATGTATGCGGCAAAAGTAGTGTCGCCCCTGCCCGAACGTCCGGAAAGGTTCCTTGCTCTGATCGGGCAACGGTATAACTCTTTGCCGTTATATACGATAACTTCGGTATTGTGGGTTATCATAACTTCTTTCGCGCCCCAGGAGTGCATTATCTTTGCGGCGGCTTCGCGGTCGGACTTCCCTGTCAGAATTTCCGCCTCGGCGGCGTCGGTCTTTAGATAATGGATCTTCGGGAAAACTTTCAGCTTGTCCGCCCAATCCTCGAAATACATCTCTCCGGTTTCGGGATCGGCATGACGCAGGAAGCCTTGGACGTCGACGGCGACTTTGTCCTTTGCGGCAAGGTAATCTATCATACCGTCTTCGTAATCGCCGTAGATCAAGCCTGCGAAATGATAAACTTTCGTGGCGTCGGAGGGAATGTCGGATTTTTTGAACATATCTCCTTGCGAAAGCGCGCGGCAGGTGCGGCGTTCTTTGTCAGCGGTCAGGTACCTGTTTTCGATGGAAGTAGATTTTTCGGCAGGCAAAACTTTGATATTCGCGCGCGGTATGGCAAACGCATTCAGTCTGCCTTCTTCGCCCTCGGAAAGTTTGGTCAGCGCCAATACCCTGTTGCCCAAAGCGTACGCCGCGGCGGACGAATACAGAACGGCTCCGCCGACTTCCACAACTTCGTTGCCGTCGGCGTCGAAGTTGTGATCCAAAGAACTGTGACCTATCGTCATCACGTCGTATTTATAGGTCTTTCTCATGATGACGAACTTATCCATCAGGAAGACGATGACCCAGCTGAGCAACGAACCCAACATCTTCGAGATCGTGTTGCCCAGATCCGCGCCCATAGCCGAACCGAAC
>DVNF01000123.1 GCA_018714575.1 Candidatus Stercoripulliclostridium merdigallinarum | reverse complement strand
GTCACTCCCTGCAAAACCGACGGAGTTACGGAACCGTAATAATCGTATCGACCGGTTGCCTCGACGTATCCGTAATCATCCTCGGTATATCCTGCGGCCACCAAGAAGGCGTCCGAAACCAGGAACTTATCGTGGGCAAGCGTTTCTACTACGGTTACCACCGTGCCGTTAGCTTTTATTTCGGTCAGAATATCGTCCCCCGTGACGTCGATATTATACCAAGTATTTTCGATTTTAACTTTGTTCCAAGCGTGTCCGACGTTTTCGGCATTTTTACCCGTGACCCTGATACATTCGATGCCTTCCATGCGCGCCAACAACATGAACGCTTTGGTGATACCGTCGCAGACGGCTTTGCCGTCCAACAACGCGCCTTCCAGATTAAATCCGCGGAAGCCCGACAAATAGGAGTACGAATATTGAGGATCCTCGCTCTCGCTAAGTTGTAACAACGCACTGTCATAAATGACGTTTAACGCTATATAATCGTGAATTTTCGACAGCTTTTCTACCGTATCGTCGCCGTCGGAATTTATCGAATACAATATTCTCCTGGCGGTATCCCACACATCACGCGCCGATTGCAAAGCTTTTTTCGCGTGGTCGGGCGCGGTGGCAGACAGCGTTCCGAAACGCGGCTTAAAGCCGTTTTCTACCGCATAAACCAACTGTTCCGAATTATACACCACATATTCGGGCAGGGAATCTATCGGCAATAATACGGGATTGGCTTCGCCAGCGGCTTCGGCGAAAACCGCTCCTGCCTGCGTTTGCATAAATTCGTCGGTTTCCTTTGAAGCGACATAGGAATCGCCGCCGTTTTCGGACATATCTTTGAATATTATCGTCAGGTCGTAACGACTTTCCGGATTATATAAATAGGCATAGATCGTAGCGGTATTGCTCTTTAATCCTATCATCGAAATGGCTTTGTCGATCCAACCGGAAGGAACTTTTTCGTTTTTGGAATTCAATCCCAGTACCGTTTCAATTATTTTGTCGGCGGCTATTCCTGCGTTTTCCAAATTAAACGTGACTTTTGTGCCGCCGCTATTTCCGTTACGATCCAGGTCCATAGAGCCCACGTTATACAGCCAGCAATAGCTGTAAACGGCAATAAATTCCTCCTCGGAGCCTATATCCGTATCGAAAATGCCGTCGCCGTTTTCGATATACATCGGATAATCGAAATCTGCGTAATCGGCTTTTGCGTTAAGCCATACCAAAATATTGAAATATACATTGTCGGTACCCAGGCCGACCAAGTCCGCGGAAACTGCTGCGTAATCGACGTCCGCGTCGAAATACACCTTTGCGGTATCCTCGAAAGCGTTTGCACCTATTTCCGTCACCGATCCGGGAACGAATACGGAACCGAAGTAATTATCAAAGGCATTCTCGGCTACGGCTACTATCGGCGTACCCATAAACGAGGACGGTATACGGAAACTTTCCGGAGGAGTTCCTCCGTCGTACTCCGCCTCTTTCCAACCGTTTACCGAATATCCGCCGTCAACCGATGACAGCTCCAATTCGAAATCGGCGTCCCGCCATTCGGCGTACAAGTGCAATTCGTACCTTATCCCCTGTTCGTTCGACTGTACCAAATACTCGTCTGCGGGCTGAAACAATTCGAATTTTCCGTCGCCGTCGCTTGCCGATTCTCCGCCCGTTTGAATGTAACTCCAACCTACAAATATCGAATCCGCGGCATAGTCGGGAACGTATGTGAAAGTATCGCCGTACCTATAATCGGTTACCGCGATGACTTCTTCGGCGGCGTCGGCGGCGCCGGTCGCCCTGTCGTTATGGAAAAATATCTTCAGTTGCGCTCCGCGCCAGCGCGCTTCCAAATCCGTGTCGTCCGCACCGGCGGTAAATTCGTAGGTCGTGCCGCCCTGCACTTGCCTGCCGGAATCGTCGTACCAGCCGACAAATGTATAGTAATCGGCTGTTTCGGGGTCGCTAATCGCCGTGAAAGTAAATTCATCGCCGTATACGAATGTAGCGGAATAGTCTTCGTACTCCTCGCCGTCCACCGATATGGAACCTGCCTTCGGATTGTTTACGGAGGCTGTCAGGTCGTATTCTATCGCCGTCCACTTCGCATAAGCCGTTATGTTGTGTGAAACTTGGTTACCTAACAAATAATCGCGCAGACTGACTTCAAAATCTTCGTCGACGTACCAACCGTCGAAACTATAGCCCGGGCGCGTCAGCTCCGGCAGTATTATTTGGGAAGAACCCGACAAAACTATGTCTTTCGGATCCTGCATGTTTTCGCCGGCGTCGAAAATGATTTTATACGTTGTTCCCGTTCCGGGATCGGGGTCTGCCGGATCTACGCAGGCGACCAAAGCTGTCAAAGATACAGCCAAAGCCAATACGGCGATGACTGCAAAAATTCTCATATATTTTCCTTTCCGTGACGTCATATAACGTACCCCTCCGATACACGGTACTAAATTATGGTTATAGTATAAAAAACTATCCGACTGTTGTCAACTTATTGGCAATGCAATATCGTTATATCAGCTTAATTCGAACGCTCCCGTATACAAATCGAAGTATCTGCCGTGTTTTTCCAACAGCTCCGCATGCGAGCCGCGTTCTACTATCCGGCCGCCCTCTATCACCAGGATGACGTCGGCGTTTCTGACGGTAGACAGCCTGTGTGCGATAATGAATACTGTGCGCCCTTTCATCAGGCTATCCATACCGTTTTCGATCAATTTTTCGGTAGCGGTGTCAATGGAAGAAGTGGCCTCGTCCAGCACCAACACCGGAGGATCCGCAACGGCTGCCCTGGCTATAGACAGTAACTGCCTTTGACCCTGCGATAGGTTCGCTCCGTCCTGAGTCAACACAGTATCGTAGCCTTCGGGCAAAGAGCGTATAAATTCGTCCGCGTTGGCAAGGACTGCCGCGGCTTCGACTTCGGAATCGGTGGCGTCCTCACGTCCGTAGCGGATATTGTCGCGAACGGTACCCGTAAACAAATGCACGTCCTGCAACACCATAGCCATAGATTTACGCAAATCCTGTTTTACTATCTTTTGTATATTTATATCGTCGTAACGTATCTTGCCGTCTTCGACTTCGTAAAACCTGTTCAACAAGTTGGTAATGGTAGTTTTGCCTGCTCCCGTAGACCCCACCAAAGCTATTTTACTGCCGGGCATTGCCGTAAACGAAACGTCGTGCAATACCGGTTTTTCGGGGACGTAGGCAAAGTTGACATGATCGAACTGTATTTTGCCTTTCCATTCGGTGTAAGTGGTGGTATCAGTAGCTTTATGGTAATGTTTCCAAGCCCAAGCGCCCGTTCTGACAGCCGATTCGCGGATGCCGTCATCGTCCTTTTCGGCGTTCACCAACGTGACGTAACCCTGATTGCCTTCCGGCGGTGTTTCTATCAGCCGCATGATCCTTTCCGCACCTGCCAAAGCCGTCATTATTCCGTTGAACTGCTGAGAAATAGTAGTCAAAGGCATCGAAAACTGCCTGGAGAGCGTTAAAAACGAAATCAGCAACGGCGCGCCGCCTTCCAAACGCCCCGCGCCTATCATCAACGCGCCCGCTATCGCGGTGACAACGTAGTTCAAATACGACAGATTGCCCATTATCGGCATCAGTATCTGAGCATAAGTTTGCGCCGAAGTTTCCGATCGGCACAACGCTTCGTTGACCTTTCGGAAGCCGTCTTTGGTCTTTTCCTCGTGACAGAATACCTGTACCACCTTTTGACCTTCGATGTATTCCTCGATATAGCCGTTGGCTTTGGCGATACCCGCTTGTTGGTTCAGGAAGTGGACGGAGCCCTTTCCTGCGATCACCGTCACTACTACGACCATTACCGCAAACATCGCTACCGCAAACAACGCCAAAACGGGGCTGAAAACGAACATCAGCACGAAAACTCCTATCAAGGTCAGCGACGAAGAGATCAGGTTGGGGATCCCGTTGGAGATCATATCCCTCAGCGCGTCGGTATCCGCGGTATATTGGCTCATAATTTCGCCGTGCGTGCGGTTGTCGAAATAGGAGATGGGTAATTTTTCCATTTTTTCGAACATCGTGGTACGAATGTCGTACAACGTACCGGTGGATACCGTCAGCAGTAAGCGCATGCTGACCATGCCGCCCAAAGCTCCTACTAAGTAGATCGCTATCATAATGACGGCGTTTTCGGTTAATAGCCCCATCAATTCGGCTGTGGACATTCCCGTCAGAATCGACTCTTCGATAATTTCCAACAGTTCCCGCAACATTATAGTGCCGCCAAGCATGCACCCTACGTTTACAACGGCTCCTAACAACGCAAACACTATATGCAAAACGTATTTTTTGATAAAGCGCAGAATGGCTTTGAACGTTTTTAACGGGTTTTGGGGACGATTACCGTTTGCCATGTTTTTCATTATCGCCATGATCAAACCACCTCCCCTACGTTTTGCAGATCGCAGATATTTCTGTATTCGCTGCAAGTCCTGTACAGATCGGAATGAGCGCCTTCGCCGATAATTTTCCCGTCGTGCAGCACCAAGATCTTGTCCGCGTCCTTTACCGAAGAAATACGCTGGGCGATTATCAGCACCGTCATTCCCTGTAATTTATCCTTTAATTCGCTGCGAATATGCCTGTCCGTAGCCGAATCCACCGCCGAAGTCGAATCGTCCAAAATCATGATCTTAGGCTTTTTCAACACGGCGCGAGCTATACAAAGCCGTTGCTTTTGCCCGCCCGAAAGGTTGACTCCGCCCTGTCCCAAATCGGTATCCAAGCCCTCCGGAAAGCTTTCGACAAAGTCCGCGGCGGCTGTTCTGCACGCCGCGATCAATTCCTCGTCCGTAGCGTTTTCGTCACCCCATTTCAGGTTATCGCGAATGGTGCCGCTGAACAAGACGTTCTTTTGCAACACCATACTTACCGCGCTTCTCAGATTTTTGATCGTATAGTTCTTTACAGGCAAACCGCCTACGCGAATTTCCCCCGCCGAAACGTCGTACAGCCTGGGGATCAGTTGCACCAACGTGCTTTTTGCCGAACCCGTGCCGCCCACGATTCCCACGGTTTCACCGGAAGCTATCGAAAGGTTCATTCCTTCGATAACCGGTTTTTCGGATTTTTGATAACCGAAACTGACGTCCGCAAATTCGATAGAGCCGTCTTTCGGTTGTTCGTCCGTCGTCGCCGACTCATCTGTGATTTCGGGTTTTTCCTTTAAAACTTCGGACACGCGCGCCGCGGAAGCGCTGCTAAGAACGACGTTTACGAATATCATCGCCACCATCAGCAGCGACATCAATATCTGATTGACGTAGGTTATGAACGATGCCAGATCCCCCATTGTCATCGTGCCCGTGCCCAAAATAATTTGTCTGCCGCCGAACCATACCACGGCGACCAAGCATAAAAACATTACCAGCTGCATCGCCGGCTGACCGTAAGCCAATAACTTTTCGGCGGAAACCTGAGTCTTTCTGACGCCTTCGGCGGCGTCGCGGAATTTTTGCGTTTCGTGATCTTCTTTTACAAAAGCTTTGACGACTCGGATACCGATCAGGTTTTCCTGTACCACGGTGTTCATTTTATCAAAGCGTTTGAACATTTTTCTGAACAGCGGAAAAGCTATCAAAGCCGCCGCGACCATGGCGACCGCCAATATCGGAACTACGGCGATAAAGATCAAAGCTATTTTCCAATTTATATCTATCGCTACGGCAATCGACATGGCAAACATCAACGGCGCCCTGAACGCTATGCGGATCATCGTCGTATAAGCGTTACGGATAAACGTGACGTCCGTAGTCATTCTGGTAACCAGACTGCCTGTTGAAAATTTGTCGACGTTACCAAAAGAAAAGTGTTGTATCTTTTCAAACATCGACGCTCTTAAATTTTTTGCAAAGCCCA
>DVNF01000122.1 GCA_018714575.1 Candidatus Stercoripulliclostridium merdigallinarum | reverse complement strand
TCTTCCGCAGTCACTACGTCGGACGGGGAATCGCTGCCGGCGTCCAACAGCACGTTGACTGTGCCTGACGGGTCGTTAAAGCGCAACAACATGGCGTCGCCCTGGGCTACGTCGACGAAGTGCGCCTCGAAGGTCACCGTACCCAACAGTTCGGAACCGTCGTCCGCGACTATGTTACTTCCTATCCCTGTAAAAATTTTATCGTCCGAAGGTGAGTTCGGAGTACCGGGAGTACCGCCTTCGGTTGATATCATATCTATGACCTTCTGCCCCACGGGGGAGTAAGCCAATGCTACCAATAAGCCTACTAAAACTACTACCGCTACCAAAATCCAAATTATGTTTTTGGAAGAGAGTTTAGTATTTGAACGTTTAGCCATAATGCCTCCTTCGCGGTTTTACCGCACAATCATTTTAACACATCGTAAGCCGATACACAAGACGGGCATGTAATTATTAAATTTCATATTAATATACTGCGGAAAATTCTGCGCCTATGCTTGACAATATTTTTTTACGGTGATAAATTATAAACAACGAAAAATTAAATGCCGGGGGTGGCGTTGACGCCTGAGATTACACCCTTCGAACTTGACCGGGTTTACGCCCGCGTAAGGAGCGCAATTTTTGGACGCCTCAAGTAATCTCGCTTGAGGTTTTTTGCGTTATTTCGACTCTCGGCGGAGGAGAAATCATGTTTACAGATCCTTTTGAAACGCTGTCGGCGTTCGAAAAAGCTGCGACAGTCGCTCTGTATCTGACAGTAGCGTTGTTTGTCGTCGGTACGGTTATCGGCATTTTGCTGAAAAAGTTCCGTCCCGAAAACTACCGCATTTTCCCGAAACAAGCTATGGCTTTTGCCGCGGGCTATGCGATAGGCTTGATCGTGTTGCTGATGGTATTGAAGCTGTCGGAAGACGGTATCGAAGATATGAATACCTTTATTCCGATAGTCGTCATCCTTGCCGTTATGTTGGCAATGGTGGTGGCAGCGCTGATCGTAGCCGTAGTAAAGCCTTCGGCTTCGCCGCTGTTCGCTAAAATATCAGTTGCAGTGATAGGCGTAGGTATTTTGGCACTGTTTATCGGCACGATGGTCAATTATTCCGGCGCCGGATACGTCGAAAGAACGGTATGGGACGAAGTACAATTATACCTGTACACCGTCTTGTTGATAGCCGCAATAGTCTTGATCGCGGTATTCTGCGGTAAAAAAACCAAACCGTTGGATTCCAAAGGTATCGTCTATGCCGCGCTGTGCATAGCGATGAGCTTTGCTCTGTCCTACATCAGGTTTTTACAACTGCCCCAGGGCGGTTCGATAACCTTGGCGTCTTTGCTGCCGTTGATGGTGTTTTCCTATATGTACGGTATCAGGAAAGGCGTCATGGCGGGAGTCATTTACGGCTTTTTGCAATTTATCCAAGCGCCTTGGTTTACTCACCCGGTACAGTTTTTGTTGGACTACCCGATAGCTTTCGGAGCTATAGGGCTGGCGGGAATGTTCAAGGACATGAAACTGTTTGAAAAATATCCCGTCGTACAGATCCTGTTGGGCGGCGTAGTCGGCGTGATAATCAGATACTTTTCGCACGTCGTTTCCGGTATATTCGTCTTCGGTTCGTCCGATCCCGAAAACTACGGCGCGGTGGCTTGGAGCTTCCTGTACAACTCGTTCGCGTTCGGCGACATGGCGATAGCGCTTGCCGCAGGTTGCGCGTTGTTCGCGTCGAAAAACTTCCTCAGAGCGTTGAATTCGGCAACGGTTTCCCGAAAGAACGAAGCTTCCGCAACGGACAGCGGAAAAACGAACGCTTCCGAAGCGGCGGAAACGCAGACAGGGGAAAGCAAATAAAAACAATTAAAAGTTTAATAGATAACTAAACGGTTTTCGCGCGGCGCAATAAAATCATGACGGCGCCCTCGGAAATTTGCAAAACTATTTTATCGGCAGTCGCGCGGTTGGAAATACCGCGCGATTTTTTACTGTCCAAAGTCAAATCGTTCAAGGGATAATACAGCCCTTCGGAACGCGCGGCAACGGCGTTGCCGCCGAAAGGGAATATCGAAACTTCATCGCCATTCACGGAAGGAATTTCGATATAATTCCTACAAAAATAAGCCGACATGTTCCCGTCGTTTATATGCGCGGAAATACCCAGCGAATCGGCGTAAGCCAACAAGTTCAAATTACCTATTATATGTTCGATCTTGCCGCCGAAAGCGCCGTAGATCGTCAAGAACCTGCATCCTTGTTCGTGCAAATAATCTATTGCCAATTCCCCGTCCGTAGCGTTTTTTTCGACGGGAAACCGAATTAAATTTATGCCTTTCGGCGCCTTTCCCAATGTATCCAGATCGCCTATCAAAGCGGCTACTTTTTTATCGCGGACATGCCTGAAGCCGGCGTCTGCCGCAACGATATATTCTTCCGTTATCAGATCGGGATTTAGTTCGGGAGCGTTCAGTACCAACGCCGCTTTTTTCGGTATCATATCTCGATTATATTCCAAAGCCGACGAATAGTCAACGTAAAGCGGCAAAACCGGTAAAACAGGGGGTTGAAAAGGGCTTAAATAAATAATATAATATAACTGCATATAACTAGAATATCATTTGTTTGCCTCGGCAAAACGGGAGAAACACCATGAAAAGAATCAATTTAAACGAAAACTGGCGATTTAAAACGGACGGCAAAGATTGCGTCGTCAACCTGCCGCATACGTGGAACAATCTGGACGGACAGGGCTCGGCGGAGGCGTATCTTAGAACGCGCGCAGTATATTCGCGCACGCTTTCCGAGGTGGAAGGAGTATGTTATTTGGAAGTTTTGGCGGCAAATTCCGTTGCCGAAGTCTATTTGGACGGAGAAAAATTATGCAGTCACAGAGGCGGCTATTCGGCATTTTGGACGGAGCTGACCGGGAAAATACATGACGGAGCCGAACTTGAAATCGCCGTGGACAATTCGCCCGACGATTCGGTATACCCCACCATGGCTGACTTTACTTTTTACGGAGGTCTGTACCGCGGGGTAAATCTAATTATAGTACCGGAAAAGCATTTCTTGCCGACCGAAAACGGCGTCGGAGTGTGGGCGACTGCTTACAAAAAAGACGGTTATTGGGAACTGAAAATAGAATATAAGGTATCCGAAAGCGCGAACGACAGCAAAGTCAGCTTTACTTTGTGCGACGGAGCGGGACAGGCTGTCGCCTCAGCCCATGGCATAGGCGGCAAGGCGGTTATCCGCATCGATTCCCCGATATTGTGGGATACGGAAAATCCTTACTTGTATACGTTAAAGGCGGCTATAGACGGCGGCGATTCCGTTCAGGTGGAAACGGCGTTCAGGTATTTTTCCGTTGACGCGGACAAAGGCTTTTTCCTAAACGGCAAGCATCTTAAATTAAAAGGCGTATCTCGTCACCAGGACAGAGAGGGCGTAGGCAACGCTTTGACCGCGGAAATGCACGAAGAGGACATCCGTCTGATAAAGGAAGTCGGAGCCAATTCGGTCAGACTTGCGCACTACCAACATTCCGATTATTTTTACACGCTTTGCGACCGCGCGGGGTTGTTGGTATGGGCGGAAGTTCCCGTGATCTCCAGGTTTTCGAAAAAAAGGCAACAAAACGCGCTGTCGCAGCTGTCGGAGCTGATATTGCAGGCGAAGAACCACCCTTCGATTTTCTGTTGGAGTATTTCCAACGAGATCACAATTGCCGGCGAAAGCAAAGGTCTGAAAAAAGCTTTGACGGAATTGAACGCTTTGGCAAAGAGCATGGACGACAGCCGTCTGACCGCGTTGGCGGCGGTGTCGATGTGCCCTCCGACTTCGGAGCTGAATTCAATTACCGATATTTTGGGATATAACCACTATTTCGGCTGGTACGCAGGTACCTTCCGCGATCTGGATAAGTGGCTGACAAAATGGAGGGAAACGGCTCCGGACAAAAAGCTGTGTTTGTCCGAATACGGCGCAGAGGGTATCGTCAGGTATCAAAATTCCTCACCCGTACCCGGCGACTATTCGGAATCTTACCAAGCCGTATACCATGAAAATTATATTGAAAGGATCGTATCTGCCGATTGGATGTGGGGCAGCTATGTCTGGAACATGTTCGATTTCGGTTCTGCCGCAAGGAACGAAGGCGGAGTGCGCGGCAGAAACAACAAAGGTCTGGTGACCTTTGACAGAAAGATAAAAAAGGACGCTTTTTACGTTTACAAAGCGTATTGGTCGGACGAACCGTTTGTAAAGATAGCCGGTTCAAGGTATCTGAAACGCAAGACAGGGGATTCCGAAATCAAAGTATACAGTAATGCCGATACTGTTAAATTAGAGGTGGGAGAATATGTTGCGGAGCAATCCGGCGCGCATGTATTCCGATTTGAAAACGTACCGTTACAGCCGGGCAAAAACGTAGTAAAGGCCACTGCCGACGGGGTTTCCGACGTGTTGGAAATAGAAGGAGTTACGGAAGAACCCGGCGAATACCGTATGCCGGCGGACGCAGGCAGTTTCGTCAGGAATTGGTTCGCCTCCGATTCGGACGAGATCGACCCCACGCGTTTCAGCACCGCCGACAAGGTTGGCGATTTGTTGAAAAACGCCGAAGTGCAGAGTCTGATTAAAAAGTTTATCGGGAATAAAGTGCCCGCGTTCCTGTTGGCGTTGATAAAGCCTTTCAGGGTCAAAACGCTGTTAAAACTGCCTTTCGTAAAATTGGACGAACAGATGGTCGGTATGGTAGACAGATACCTGCAAACGATTAAAAAATAGGTGATCGGCACCGCCGAAAGGAGAAGAAAGGAGAAGTAATTACCATGGAAGCAACCGGATTTGACATCAGAAAAGACGTGCGCCCGTTCGGTATCCGAGATAAAATAGGATATGCGTTGGGGGATCTGGGCTGTAATCTGAGCTTTTCGCTGATTTCGGCGTTTATGTTGGACTTTTATACCCAATATATCGGTATTCCCGGCGCCATTTGGTCGGTTATAATCATCGTAACGAAAGTTTGGGACGGCGTAAACGATCCGATAATGGGCGGGATCATGGATTCGGTTCGCATAGGACGCAGCGGTTCAAAATTCAAACCGTGGATGTCTATTGCGGCGATCGGGCTGACGGTGACGGGGGCGTTGGTCTTTTTACCGGTGCCGAACGCCGCGTTGTGGCTGAAAGTAACCTTGTGCATTGTTACTTATTTGCTGTGGGACATTTGCTATACGCTGATGAACGTGCCTTACGGATCGTTGTCGGCAGCAATTACCGCCGATCCTTTGGAACGGACTTCGTTATCGACTTGGCGCTCGATAGGCGCCGCGATCGGCGGCGGTATCAGTATGCTGCTGCCTCTATTGTTGTATGACGATAACCAAAACTTAAACGGCGACATTTTGATTTGGGTAGCTTTGGCTATGGGCGCAGTCGCTTTGGCGGTTTATATTTTGTGTATAAAGATGACTACGGAACGCGTAGTCGTACCGCCCGAAAGACGTGAAAAAATCAATTATTTAAAAACGCTGAAAGGCTTTATCACCAACAGACCGTTGTTGGCGCTGTGCCTTGCGTCGTTCGCTTCGATAGTCTTTTTTCTGTCCAGCACTCAGACGGCGAAATGGTTGTTCCAGATCCATTTCCATAATACCGACATGATCTCCGTCGCTACGATAATTTCTTATCTGCCGATGGTGTTCTTTATTCCGTTTACATCAAAGCTGGTGGCTAAGTTCGGCAAAAAATATTCGGTAGGCATGCCGTTCGCCCTCAGCATAGTCGCGGCGGTAGTCATGCTATGTATACCCATTCCCGGCAATCAGACGGGAATGATAATCTATATCGTGGGACTGATGCTGATACAATCGGGCGGCGGAATGTTCAACCTGATAACTTGGGCTATGGTAAACGACTGTATAGACTATCAACAATTAAAAACAGGCATGCGCGAGGAAGGTTCTGTCTATGCCATGTACAGTCTGTTCAGAAAAATAGCTCAGGGCGTGTCGTTGTCGTTACCGTTATTGTGTATGCAGGCGGTAGGATATAATCCGCAAGCCGATCCGATAGGCAATCAAGATCCGGGCGTCCCCGAAGCCATGGTAAAAATGAGTATCGGATTGATGTTGATAGGCGCTGTGATAATGTTCGTTTCGTTTATATTGATCTATAACCTCGGCAAAAAAGAGGTCGCGGACATGCAGGCAAAACTAAACAAGACCGACGAGGACGAAAAACTTATTTCGATGCCGCAAGGCGACGATTAAGACAGAGCTAAAAAGCTGAAATAACAAATAACAGGCATGGAAAAAGCCCCGGTGCGTTGCACGGGGCTTTTCTATCGGATATGGATATAAAATTAATTTTAAATCAGTTATTACCTTCTGCGAATGTCGTCAGCTCTTCTACGACCTTATCCAGGAAGGAGCGGAATACTTTTTCCTCGGCGTCCGTCACGCGAACGGCGGTAGAGAAAGTTATTTCGTTTTTGAAAGTCGTCAAAGCTAGTTGCATATACGGTTTAAACTTGATAGCGCCCGAATAGAAAGCGTCATAGGGAGCCATGCCGTTCATAGTGACTTCGGCGGGGTTGACTATACCGATGTTCGAC
>DVNF01000121.1 GCA_018714575.1 Candidatus Stercoripulliclostridium merdigallinarum | reverse complement strand
GTTACGGGGTCATTTTGCAGAGTTCCTTAACAATGGTTCTCCCGCTCGTCTTGCAATTTTCTTGCCGTCTACCTGTGTCGGTTTGCGGTACGGGCACCTTTCGCCTATTTAGCAGCTTTTCTCGCCAGCGTGAATTCATCCCCTTCGCTACTAGTTTTCACTCCACATCATCGCCCGGCCTTATCGGTAAGTGTACTTCACTGCTTACCGGCTTCACGATTTGTGCGCGGCTATCCATCACCGCGCCAGGACTATCCTTCTGTGTCACTGCTTCATTTAAACGACTAGGGTGGTACAGGAATATCTACCTGTTGTCCATCAGATACGCCTTTCGGCCTCTCCTTAGTCCCCGACTAACCCCGGGCGGACGAACCTTCCCCGGGAAACCTCAGACTTTCGACGATAGAGTTTCTCACTCCATTCTCGCTACTTATGCCGGCATTCTCTCTTGTATAAAGTCCACCGTTGCTTCCACTACGGCTTCTGCCCTTATACATTGCTCCTCTACCGATGTGCGTACGCACATCCCTAAACTTCGGTGTACGGTTTTAGCCCCGATAATCTTCGGCGCTCCACCACTCGACCAGTGAGCTATTACGCACTCTTTGAATGAGTGGCTGCTTCTAAGCCAACATCCTGGTTGTTTTAGCAGTGAAACATCCTTTACCACTTAACCGTAACTTGGGGACCTTAGTTGTAGATCTGGGCTGTTTCCCTTTTGACAACGGAACTTATCTCTCGCTGTCTGACTCCCCGTAATCAAGTATCCGTCATTCGAAGTTTGATAAGCTTCGGTAAGTCGTGAAACCCCCTAGGCTATTCAGTGCTCTACCTTCGGTACTCTCTACGGAGGCTAGCCCTAAAGCTATTTCGAGGAGAACCAGCTATATCCGATTTCGTTTGGAATTTCTCCGCTAGCCACAAGTCATCACCGGTCATTTCAACGAACGTGTGTTCGGCCCTCCACAGTGTCTTACCACTGCTTCAGCCTGCTCATGGCTAGGTCAATCGGTTTCGGGTCTACGACATGCAACTCGTCGCTCTGTTCAAACTCGCTTTCGCTGCGGCTCCGGTACTTAATACCTTAACCTCGCTACACATCGTAACTCGCCGGCCCGTTCTACAAAAAGTACGACACCACCCTCGCGGGCTATGTCTGCTTGTAAGCATAGGGTTTCAGGTTCTCTTTCACTCCCCTCCCGGGGTGCTTTTCACCTTTCCCTCACGGTACTATACTCTATCGGTCACCAGGTCGTATTTAGCCTTAGGAGATGGTCCTCCCGGATTCCCACCGGATTCCTCGTGTCCTGTGGTACTCAGGTAATACCTAGGCTTATCTCTACTTCGCATACGAGGCTGTTACTCTCTTCGGCTCGGCTTTCCAACCGTCTTCCGCTCGTATCAATAATGCCACATCGGTATCCCTACAACCCCTTTTAATATCACTATTAATCGGTTTAGGCTCTTTCCCTTTCGCTCACCACTACTCAGAAAATCGTTAGTTTACTTTCTCTTCCTCCGGGTACTAAGATGTTTCAGTTCCCCGGGTTCCCTTCCTTTCGGATAACATGAATTTCTCCATGCTGAGTTCCCTCATTCGGACATCCGCGGATCAAAAGTCATTTGCACTTCCCCGCGGCTTTTCGCAGCTTATCACGTCCTTCATCGGCGCCTGGTGCCAAGGCATCCACCCTACGCTCTTAGTAGCTTAATCTCGTCATTGTCTTAGCTATTAAAAGAATCATTATTAGGTCTACCTCGGCAAAATATCGCAGCTCCCGGTCGCATACGTCTATTCCGTATTTACCTGAACTATGATATTTTACAGATTGTAATCAATGTCTATTCGCTATGCAGTTGTCAATGTGCCTTGATCCGCCGAAGCGGATTGGTGGGCTGGAGTGGACTCGAACCACCGACCTCGCGCTTATCAGGCGCGTGCTCTAACCAGCTGAGCTACCAGCCCACGGTTCTTGGTGGAGATATGCGGATTCGAACCGCAGACCCCCTGCTTGCAAAGCAGGTGCTCTACCAACTGAGCTATACCCCCAAATTATATGCTTTAATGTGCGTTACATGCCTTTTTATCGGCAGCTTTACAATAATAACATCAATTGCCTGCTTTGTCAAACGCTTTAATGTAATTTTCAGATTAATTTCTAAAAATTTTTAAGCCGTCTTTGCCGTGGCATTTTACTATATATATTAGGTATATAAATACCGATTTAAAAAAGCCGCGGCGGTTGCCGCGGCGCCTTTGTTATTAACTTCTTTTTTATTATCTTTTTCAGTTCGCGGCGTTTAACCACTCCAAAGCCAACGTGATCATAAATACATATAAAATATTGGTTTCGGAATAAGTGCGGATTTGGAATACGCCGTCGTCGGCGGGATAGGGAATGACTTCGCCTACCTTTTCCGAACCGTCGAATATGTCGTAGGAATATTTCGATACGGGTCCCCAAACGCTGAATTTAGCGACTGCCCTGCCCACGACGTTTTTGGTATATTGGTCGTCGCCTTTTTCTATCACGTTTGTTTCAAACTCGAAATTGTCGCGCCCCAGCTTTACTATTCTGACTGCGCCCGGATACGAAGGTACGTTTTGCGCCACAGCCATAGAAGCTTCGTTTTTGCCGAATGCCAGCTGAGCTATCTGGATACCGCGTTTATTGTAAATATAATAGCCTTTTCCTACGAAAGCACACTTCAGCATCATGTTGCCGAATTCGTCCCTAAGGGCGAAATCGCCCGATTTTTTATACAGATCTTTTAAGACGCGGACTATCATAACGACTAACCTCTCCTTTCCTAATAATTTTACTAGATACCCGCGCCATTGTCAAGATATATTCTTCCGATATGCCTTTATATAGTCGTTTGACCCGCTTAAATTAGGACAAAACAGTTTACCTATAAAATATTCGCCTATAAAAAAGCGGGCACCGAGTGCCCGCTTTTATTATTTTATTATTTGATGCGAAATGCGTTAACCGTTATTCCTCAGATGATCTTTGTAGGCATAGTAATATGTCTTTTCATAAGGCGTCATACCCGCAGTCATCTCCGCGTCGATCGCGGCATAGTCGGGTTCAGCCGCATTGCCTTCGCCGAATTCATCGTCCGCCGGAGCCTTAGGAGCTTTTCCGCCGTACTCGCTGAGTCTGATAGCGCCTACCGCCAAGGAAGCGAACACTACTATCGCGCCCCAAATGTACAGCCATTGACGTGCGGGGAAGATCGAAATAACCGCAAACAACAGGTTATTGCTGTTCAGCCATGCGCTCTTCTTGTAATCCCACATACCTCTGGCTTGGACGGTAGAGCTGATAGAGAGGGATAATTTTGCCCCGTCTTTCAAGTCTGTAGCGTCGATACCGAAATAGATCGGTGTGCCTGCCAAAGCTTCGGAGCCGATAGCGTTATTCAACGCAGTCAACAACGGAACGATTTCTGCCGAAGCTTCATTAATAATGTTGTTGATCAACGCTGTCAGCGAGAAGCCTGCAATCTGTATATCGGGCAAAGCTATATCGATATTCATCGGAGTGCCCTGCATGTCCAAAATTGACCATTTTACCAACATTTCCTTTTCCTCGTCGGTCAAAGGTCTGAGTTCATCCTCGTAATCTTCGGGGTGATCCTCCGTCTTCAACACGTTGGGAATCATTTCGTAATTCAGGATGAAATCCAATTCCTCGTTGAATTCTCTTTGGTTGATAATCAGGTGCACCAAAACCGGAACCGTCAATCTGTCGTCGTCGGCAAGGTTTATCCACGGTCCGCGGAACGTAACGTATCCGTTTTGATCCATCGATTTGAAGTTTACGGAAATCAGTTCCTGCACCGCGGGATCCGACCATCCGCGCTCCAGCCATTCGTCTAAGGATATGGACTGATCCAGGTTGCCGTTTTCATAATTCCATTTTACGAAATTATCGATCAACAAGCCGTTTTGTTCTGCTTGATCGTCGTAATCTTCGGTCAATTTATCGAAAGTGACGGTACCCGAGGTTGCGTCATTCAAAATTGTGGGCAACGGTATATCGACTACCAGCCAGATGCCTGCGGTAAAGACGAACGAAACGATGACCAACGCTACGACTTGACCCACTACCTTTTTACGGTTGCCGGCGTTCTTCTTGGATTTTCTGCCGGTGACAAGGAAGGTAATGAAGTAAGCTATAAAGAACACTCCCGCCAGAATGATACCCACATAGGGCCAGAACGAATAAGTCGCGCCCTCTTCAAGTACCGTCATGCTCTTCCAAACAACGAATGCCAGAAGCGCGGGGAAGCCTATAAGGAACAGTATGAATTTTAAAAACTTTTTCATTATCTCTGTCCTCCTTCAGGTCTTAACGCAAGTTTTGCGTACTGTTTGTCGATCTGCGCGGTAAAGAAGTATGCGGCAGCCAAAGTAAAGACGATAGCGGCTGCGGTCTTTACCAGCACCGAACGCAGAATAAAGAAAGAATAAAATTCTTTTTGCACTTGTTCGTCGAAGTCCCACTTTTTGAACAGTTGCAGTAAAGATTCACCGGTATAAGGACTGATGGTACCGGAGGACGACATCGTGATCTTGCCTACATATTGAGTACCGTCCGCGTCGGGAGCGGTGTCTACCAAAACCGAACCCAATTTCGCGCCGTGAACGGTAGCGTAATATTTGGCATATGCGTAATCGCGCAGACCTGCGTCCTCTATAAAATAATATACGGGATAAGTGGAGGGTGAAATATATACGCTAAGCGCAGAAGAAGCCAACAGTTCTTGCAGGGTTTCCCAAGTAAGTTCGCCTTCCAAGGGCATTCCCAACAAACCGAACACCATTTCTGCCAGCGGTTGATCGGGATCGATGCCTTCGATCAAATTTCCTAATCCGCCCAATCCCAGCTCATTCAAAGAGCTGTTCAAAATAACCAACAATTGATCGACCAAGCTGACGGAGCTGTCAGGATCCAGCTGACCCAAAATCGATTGCAAAGCCTCTTTGACGTCGATTCCGATAAAAGGAGTCAGTAAGGGCAACAGAGAGCTGATGGTTTGGTTATTCAACAACGCTTCCAATTCCGGTCCTTTCAGCACTTTCAATACTTCGACCAAGATTTCTTCCATTCTTTCTTTTGTCAGGAAGTACTTGTTCGCGGTGCCGTTTTCGCCGTATGCCGCGTCGTATTCGTCTTGGGAATAAATATATTTGAAGCCTTCCATCGCGAAAGAGGATTCGGAAGCTCCGTTCTTATATTTGTTCCAATCGGACGAGGGGTTCGTTTCCAATTCCCTGATCGCCGCCAAAAGTGCTGCGTCGATATCATTACCTTCCGCTTCGTAAGCCAGCTTGTTGGTGTAATAATCGGTCAGTACTTTCTTTGCCGCATAGTAGCCGAAGCGGAATCCGTCCACATACATGCCGTTGGGGGAATAATAAGCGTCCTCTTCCTCCACGTAATTTACGGGAATGGTATACGGAACGTCGTTGTACGGAGGATCCGACGTTTCGGTTCCTGCGGTAGTAGCGTCCGTGTTGCCGCCCTTGTTATAGTTTCTGGATGCGAAAGTTTCAAGGTTGAATACGTCGATGAATTGTTGAATTTCATCATTGGTAGCGGCAATGTATTCGTCGTAATCGGTAATAGCTTGCTCGTAACGCGGAGCGTCTATTCCGTCTGCGACGGCAGCGTCGTACAATTCGTTGTACTTACCCTTTAAAATAAAATCGCAGTACATTATCGGTCCCACAGTGACGACTAACGCCACCAAAGCGACCAAAACCGTCCTTGTCATACGATTTTTACGGCATATTGCCCTGAACAGCAACTGCGCCAGCACAACGATCGCCCACAGCACCGCCGCATAGAATACAGGCGACGTCAGTATCTCTCCCGCAACAAAGTTGCTGTCGCGATATGACGATGAAGCCAGTATTACCAAGTGGACAAACAGCGGGAAACCGAGCGCGTAAAACAACACTTGCAAAATGCGCAGCGCGGTGATCTTTCTTCTAGTTTTGACCATTTCGCAATCTCCTTCTCTTTTTACCGCAGAAGGACATAAAAAGCCCTCCTCGCGTTTGTTGTTTTTATTATATATAAAAAGGTAATGACTGTCAATATGTAAATTATATGTAATCTTCCCTATAAAAGTCGGCTGTCTTAACGATATTTTGACCGAGGCAAAGCAAAATATATCGTTGCCAAGGCGTATTTTTATGTTATAATTTTTTTCGGAGGCAGCCATGATAGTTACGATTTTTAACGAATATCATCCGAACGAACGCGGCGGAAAAGCGGCAAAAGTCTATCCCGAGGGCATACATACAGCTATAAAAGAGCTGTTAAGCGACAAATTCGAAGTGTATACGGCGACCCAGGACGAAGCCTATAACGGGCTGACGGACGAATTGTTGGACAAAACGGACGTTTTGATCTGGTGGTCGAAAAATTGGGATAACGAGATCTTAAATTCCGTTGCCGACAAAGTCGTTTCCCGAATACAACACGGAATGGGAGCGATCTTTTTACATTCAGGAAAAAATTCAAAGCCGTTCCTAAGGTTGATGGGGACTTCCTGCAAGACCAAAGAAGTCGCTTGGGGCGAAAACGGCGAACGCGAAAAACTATACGTCGTATCCCCTACTCACCCGATAGCCGAAGGAATACCCAACGGATACCTGATTCCCGGCGAAGAGCCCTATTGCGAGTATTTCGACGTGCCGAAACCGGACGAAACAGTCTTTTTGGGCGGTTTCGGAAACGGCGCTTGCGTCCGTGCAGGTATGACCTTTACTCGCGGCACCGGCAAGATTTTTTATTTCCAACCGGGCCACGACACCTTCCCCACATACCGCGATCCCGTTATCGGCAAAATCTTAACTAACGCCGTAGTCTGGGCGGCTCCTGCCGCCGTCGCCGAGGATTACCGTCATGAGGAAAAGCCGGTAAAGCTAAAGCAAAAGGTTAAAAATTTGTTTAAGCTTTAACGCCCGAAAAAACAAAAAAAGCAATGAAAAAAGTCCGCACCGCGTGCGGACTTTTTCAATACTGTAATAAATCTTTTTGAATTAAATAATACCTTTGGTCTGTTCGTTATACGGTTTTTCCAAAGTCGAAAGCGCCTTTTTCAAAACTCTTCTGCCTACCGAACGGTGTGTCCGGTACGCAAGCGAATTTTTCTTGAAACGAACTTCCAATTCCGTCAGCATTATCAGACCGATATACAGGCGCATAAGGTTTGCGCGAACGCGGATCTTGTAATCGGGTACGGTGTTGGTAACGGAAGTATAACCTTTGACGAACCAACGGTTGGATTCGATACTGCGAGTAGGTCTGAGGCTGACCAGATCCGTCAACGGATCGCCATAGAACGCTTTACCCCAATTTACCAACCCCTGGTAGTTAAACTTTTTGCGGTCGACAAAGACGTTGTAGTAGCTGACGTCGCCGTTTACCAACGCGCAGTCGTCCATCTCTTTTAAGATAGGTTCGGCTCTGGTTATGACGTTATAGATCCTGCTGCTGTCGAATCTGACGTTCAATACCGTTGCGTCGGCAAGTATCCTGTCCACCATCTTTTTATAGGCTTCCGCCCAAGTGGTTTCGGTGCCGATTTGCATGTATCCGTAGCCTGTCCCCTTGATCTTGTGCAGCTTTGCCAAATCCTGACCGAATTGCAACATCATTCTCTTTCTGAGTTCCAGGTTGGGGAAAGTCAGTCCTTTCAAAGGAACGTCGAAACCTTCGGTAATGATATATCCTACGTTTACCTTTTGCAAGGTATTGTCGCTGTAGACGACTTTGGGATGCCTGGGCGCAGTCGTTTCGGAAGCGTGCGCGTCCAAAATAGCATGCACTCTTAATTCGACGTTTATCAGATCCTTTTCGTAAAACAATGTTTGCGCTTCGGGATCGGGTCCGAACTTGATATAGTAAACCTTACCTCCCGAAGTAACTTTAAAAACCGAACTGAATTCGGATTCGTTGATTTCGTTTATAGATTCGACTATGCCGATGCCGCTCTCCTCGAATAACTGCTTTGCCTCGTATTTACTGATTCTTTTTTTTGTAAGCGATTCCATCATATTCTCCGGTAATTTTTATCTACCGTTTAATATTTTATCAATGCTTCACCGATTTTACAAGCGTTTTTCACGATTTTTCCGTTTAGCACGCCCCGAACCCCCGATTTAAGGCTCCTTTTTGGTCGAATTTTGAGCGTTTTCGTTAGCGTCACTGCTATTTTTTTTCGGCTTTTTAAGGGCTATTTCCGTTTTTAGATTATTTATGTAGCCTATTTTCGATAGTGCGTAAGAAATCAAGCTTCCAACCGGTACGGCAATCGCCGGTTGGATGAATTGCGCGGGTAAATTAGCCGTCGCAACGGGCAACCCGTAATAAAAACTTTCAAACGCAAAATACGCCGCGACCATAACTACAGAGCCTATAGCGGTACCGACAACGACTCGCAGAAGGTTAAATTTTTTATAAAAAAACAGAGAGAATATCAAAGACATCACTCCCTTGGCGACAAACGTTACCGGCATATACATAACGTATCCCGACAGCAGATCTGCCAACATACTGCCTAAAGCGGCGACTCCCGCCGCTACGGGAACGGGCAGCATGAACGCTCCCAAGACTATAAATACGTCGCCGGCATGAACGTATCCGACGGCTATCGGCATTTTGACGTATGCGGTAGCCACCATTATCAGCGCCGTAAACAACGCCGCCAAAGAAACGATTTTTACTTTAGAGCGCATTACTACTCCTTTGCGGCACGGGATACTGTCTGCCGTTATACGGGTACCGCAACCGACGGTATTTCGTCAATCATATGCATTCAAACATATCTATTTTATATTCGGATATTATACTCTTCTATAAAATTTATGTAAAGCGATTTATTGCCTGTAAAAACACGTGCAATCGGGTTATTTACCGAATTTAGACAGCAATTTCAGTGCGGCTTTGACTCCGTCGACGGCGGAAGATGTGATGCCCCCGGCATAACCCGCGCCCTCGCCTATCGGATAAATACCGCGTATATTGCTTTCTCCGCCTTCGTCCCTGACTATTCTTACGGGACATGAAGATCGGGATTCTACTCCCGTCAGCACGGCGCCCGACATATCGAACCCGGGAATGTGCCGCGAAAAAGCCATTATGCCTTCGGCAATATCCTTGACGACGAATTCCGGCAGATACTCTTTCAAATCGGCTTCCCTTACTCCGGGAAGAGCGGTGGGTTCGACTCTGTCGGCGATCGGTTTTCCGATCAAGTTCCCGTAATACTGAACGGGCGCATGATATCCGCCGCCTCCGGCGATAAACGCCGCCCTTTCGGCACAAGCGCGCGCCGTGAATCCTCCGAACAGCTCTGTGCCGAAATCCTTCGGAGTCACCGAAACCAAAATAGCCGAATTGGCGTTTTTGCCGTCGCGCATATAATTCGACATACCGTTCGTCACCAAAGTATCCGGTTCGGAAGACGAAACGATGACCTCGCCGCCGGGGCACATACAAAACGAATAAACTCCCCTGCCGTCCGAAGCTACGGCGTGTTCTTTGTAGTAAGCAGGCGGCAGGATTTCCGCAAACTTTCCGTAACGCGCGCGGTTTATCATGTCCTGAGGGTGTTCGATCCTTACGCCTATGGAAAAGGGCTTCGGCTCCATATACAGTCCGCGTTTCCTTAACATTTTAAAAGTATCGAATGCGCTGTGACCGATAGCCGTCATCATCGCGTCAGCCGCTATATAGTCGCCGTTTCCCAATTCGGCACCTATGAATTTGCCGTTTTCAACGCGGATATCGGATAATTTCGTGCCCGTTCGGAGTTCTCCGCCGCCGTCCGTAAAAACCTTCACGGCGTTTTTCAGTACCGTTCGCAAAACGTCGGTACCGACGTGCGGCATAGCCGAATATAGGATTTCTTCCGGAGCCCCGAAAGCGTGCAATTCGCCGAATACGGCGGAAAACAGCTCGTTCGAAATGCCCGAATTGAGTTTTCCGTCCGAAAACAATCCCGCTCCGCCTACTCCGTATTGAACGTTACATTCGCCGTCCAATATCCCCGACTTCCTCAGCCTCTCCAATGCGTTTTCGCGTTCGTCCACGCCTCCGCCGCGATCTATCAAAACAGGCTTTACCCCCGCTTCCAACAGCGTCAAAGCCGCATACAAGCCCGCAGGCCCCGCGCCCACGATCAATACTTTCGGAGGGTTTTTCGGGCGCGACTTTGGAATATCGGCGATCCTGCCGTACCCCGGGCGGTAATCGGGCAAGCCTCTGCCTAAGCCCGTTTCTATCGCCAAAGAATAAACGTATTTGACGTTGGTTTTGTCGCGCGCGTCGATACTCTTGCGCAAAATCTTGTATATCGAAAAAGCGTTTTCACGGAGTCCTAGTTTTTTTGCCGCCGCCGCTTTCAACGCTCCTTCGTCAAGTCCGGGCGCTACTTTTACGTTGTCTAAGCGTTTAACGTTCACCAAGCGCCCCCTTTGCCGCCGCCTGTCCGGAAGCCGCCGCCCACATCAGGTTAAAGCCGCCGCATTCGCCGTCTATATCCAGTACTTCGCCCGCGGCAAAAAAGCCGGGAGAAAGCTTACTTTCCAAAGTCAACGGAGAAAACTCCTCCGTCTTTAATCCACCCGTCGCCACCTGCGCCAGCTGCATCGAACCGGGGCGAGCGTCGTAGACGGGATAGGCTTTCAACAGCTTTGCCGCATTGCCGCCCATATCGGTTATGTTCCTTGCGATCTCCTTATGCACAAAGCTTTCGACGGGCAATTTTTTCAGCTCCGCCGACAGTTCTTTTTCGTCTATGTCGGGGGCAAAATCTATATATAAATCGCATTTCGGATAGCCTTTCCTGCCCAGGATCACGCTGAGGTCGAATATAGCCGTACCCGATATTCCGTTATCCTTGAATATGACTTCACCGGCGCTTTCGCCTATCGTTTTACCGCCGGAAACGGCGCGGACCGTTGCAGGCATTCTGACGCCTTTTAATCCTTTCAGGCTCCTTTTATCGGTGATGAGGGGACCTAAAACAGGATAAACCGTCGAAACGTGATGCCCGAATTTTTGCGCTATGTCGTATGCTTCAGATCCCGTTGTAGCTTTGGAACCGGTAGCCAAAATCAGCTTCGGCGAACGATTGGAAAATACCGAATATCCCTGTAAAACGTCATTTGCCGTCACGGCTTTTCCCGTGACCGTAACTACAC